>NZ_JAPPTM010000011.1:0-132669 GCF_027587105.1 Vibrio sp. RW | reverse complement strand
AGTGAAGAGATGAATCACTTTTCAGAGTAAACAGTAGGGCTTACTCTTACCGTAAAACAATATAAACTATTGCCTGTTATGTACTTAATGGAGAATAAGTAAATGGAACTGGAAACTTTCTTAGACATACTGCAACAATCACCTGAAAGCGTTCAATTTGAAGATACAATGCAAGTGATAGAGAGGTATTATGACTTCTCTGTAACTGAATTCAGTAATGGCGATGTGGTCAATGCGGCAGGGCAGAACAATGGCTCATGTAAGATTTTTGCCTTTGGTTTAGCGTTAGGACTTTCAGCTGAGCAAACATTGGCTTGTTTTGGCCAGTTTTATCGAAATGACGTGCTAGGTTTTCCTGAGAATACCGACCATCAAAATATTCGAAACTTCATGATTCATGGTTGGAGTGGAGTAGAGTTCTCTCAGCCAGCACTGGTTGCAAAAGCTAAGCAATCACTCATTTAGTTAATGGTGTCTTGAAGCGAGGTAATAGCATCTCGCTTCTCTTCGCGTTCTAGTGGAAGTTCATCGGTGCAAAATCTACTGAATAGGTAAGGCAGATAGACACTTACGGCACATGCAAACTCCAGCCTTTGGGATATTGCCGGTATCACGTTTTTCTAGCTCAAAGCACCAACAGGTTTCTTTACCTGCACTGATATCACATTGTGCTGGTTCATTGCATGCTGGGCATTGGTGAGTAGAGTTAATACCACTCAGATTATTCATCACCAACTCTCTTTCGCCTTCAGATAACCCTTTCCAGCCTATAATCTCATCCATTGTTCGATGGCACCCACTGCATATACCGCCATTATTTTTACAAGCCGCTCGGCAAGGTGTTTTCATTTATCTGACCTGTGATTCATTTGTGCTGAAATGTAGCATATTTGTTTTCCTTTGCAGAGCCTTATAAACCAAGAAGTGACCTAGTAAAGTCAACAAATGACCTCGTAATTTTGCGGATTTTCATGTAGCATCTCGTCCCTTTTGTCGAGTGGGGGATATTATGTTTATCGGATTTGATTATGGGACTGCGAACTGTTCTGTTGCGGCAATGGTAAATGGGGAGCCAAGTCTATTACCGCTAGAAGGTAAAAACCACTATATTCCCTCAACCGTGTTTGCTCCAACTCGTGAAAGTGTTTCCGAGCATCTCTTTCGCCATTTAAATATTAAGCCTAGCGATGCCGTTGGTGAGCAGGTGTTACGACGTGCGATTGCATTTAACCGAGAAGAAAGTATCGATTTGGTGCCGGAAGACATGGCATTTGGTCAGGCTGCATTAGATCTATATTTGGAAGACCCTCGTGATGTTTACTACGTTAAATCTCCTAAGTCTTTCCTTGGAGCGAGTGGATTGCATGATGTTCAGGTGAGTTTTTTCGAAGATTTAGTGTGCGCCATGATGGCGAATATTAAAAATCAAGCCGAGCGCACGACTCAAGAACAGATCAAACAAGCGGTTATCGGCCGACCAATTAACTTTCATGGTCGCGGCGGTGAAGACGCAAACAGACAAGCAGAAGACATCCTTACTCGCGCAGCTAAACGTGCTGGCTTTCTTGATATCGCCTTTCAATTTGAGCCAGTAGCCGCAGGCCTAGATTACGAAAGCACCTTGACTGAAAACCAAACGGTACTGGTGGTTGATATTGGTGGTGGTACGACGGATTGCTCATTGCTGGAAATGGGCCCGAGTTGGTCTAATCAAGCGGATCGCACTCAAAGTTTATTAGCTCACAGTGGACAAAGGGTAGGGGGGAATGACCTTGATATTTACCTTGCGTTTAAACAGTTAATGTCACCTTTTGGGATGGGTAGTAAAGGTACAACGGGCATTGATATGCCTTTGACTCAATTCTGGAACCCTATTGCGATTAATAATGTCGAAGCTCAAAAGAACTTCTATTCTCGCGAAAATCTGGCGGCCTTGAAGTTACTTCGTAAAGAAGCTTCAGAGCCTCAAAAGCTAGACCGTTTGATGAAGGTTTATCACGATACTTTAGGTTACAGCATTGTACGCAGAGCTGAAGAAGCCAAGATTGCACTAGCAGAATCTTCTCAATATCGAGCAGCGATTAATGTAGCGTCTGAACTGGTTGAAGTGGATATCTCTGTTGCACAGATGATTGCTGCCATTGAAACACCAAAATCAAAAATGATTGAGTTGGTGACAGAGGCGATACAACAAGGTCAGAAGAAGCCCGATGTAATTTACATGACAGGTGGTTCAGCGCGTTCACCGATACTTCGTGAAGCAGTACAACAAGCAGTGCCTAATGTGCCTATTGTAAGTGGAAACTACTTCGGTTCTGTAACTGCAGGTTTGGCTCGTTGGGCTGAGGTTTGTTTTAAATAGTAGATTAAGCCGTTTAGCTATGAAAGGGCTTGAAGTAACAATGTAGCTGACAGATAGGGTAATTGGTCTTCGACTGGTTGCCCTTTTTTATGTCTAACGCTTTTGTCAATAAACAGTGGCATATCGATGTATTGCTTGCTTCGGGTTCTGTGATTTTGCCTTTGATTAAAAGATTCCAAATGTTACAGAATATTTCCGGGAAAGAACCTCTCTATTCATGGTAAATCTGTTTTTCTTTTTTTTGATTTTAAATGCTTTTTTAGTGATTTAAAAACCAAAAAGTTAATTGCATTAATATAAATAAAACACAATAGTTTCGTTGTGATGTTTTATTAATTTGTTGTTTTTATTTGGTTTTTTGTTTTCTATAGCATTGTTGTTTTTATTTTATATATTTTAATGCAACTTTTTTGTCATTCATCGATTAGTGTTTGCCTACTTGTTAAATGTAGTTAACAACTTCTCTTATCAATGTGAGGTTGTTAGTGAATAATTCACCCAGTTACAAATGGATATGACAATGAATAAGAAACTTTTGGCGCTAGCGATTTCTGGTGCAGTATTTGGTACACAGGCAGTTGCAGTAGAACTTTACAATGAAGATGGCACAACATTCTCAGTTGGCGGCCACGTTTCAGTTGCAGTTGGTGATGTAAACAGCGATGACCGTATCAGCGAAGACGATATTGGCGTAGAGGCTGTTTCTCCACGTATTAACTTCAATGCTACTCATGAGCTTGGCAATGGCTTCACAGCAGATGCCAAAGGTGAGTGGGCGCTAAATATGTTAGACGGTGGTGATGAATCATTCGCAACACGTTTAGGTTACGTAGGTCTAACTCATGAAGACTTCGGTCGTGGTGTTGTGGGTACTCAATGGGCACCATACTATAACGTTGCTGGTGTTGCAGATATGCCAATCGCATTCGCGAATGATTTCATCTACGACGATCACGGTAACCTAGGTACTGGTCGTGGTGAAGAGATGGTTAGCTACGGTAACGCTATCGATTTTGGTAACGCTGGTTCTCTAAACGTAGGGGTTGCATGGCAAGGTCGTAAAGTCGCTGATTCGAATAAATATGGCAACCGTGCTCAAATCGCATTGAACTACGCTATCTCTGATTTCACAGCAAACTACGCATACAACACTGGTGATGTTACGTTTGGTAACATCGGCGGCGGTTCTAAAACTGCTGATTCAAATGTAGTAAGTGCCACTTACGGTTCTTATGGTTCAGAAGGTCTATTCTTAGCCGGTGTTTACGCTATGAACAACTACATGAACTCAAGCGCTGGTGTTGCTCTTGAAGAAACGGTAGCTGTTGAATTACTGGCATCTTACGCGCTATCTAACAGCCTTAACCTAAGTGTCAACTACGAAGCAGTAGAAGACGACAAGATGAGCGAAACTGTGTTTGCTACTACTGCTCTACAAGCTGAATACAACTTTACGTCTCAGTTTGTAGGCTTTGCTGGCTACCAATTCGACCTACAAGGTTCTGGCGTTTACAAAGAAAAAGCTGACGACCAGTGGCTTCTTGGTGCTCGTTACTACCTATAAGTCGCAGACTTATTTAGCATAGTGTTTACTCCTTAGGTTTACCTTTTAGGATACTGTCCTAGACACCATGCTAAGCCCTCTCAGCCTTTTGGTTAGAGAGGGCTTTTTTTCGTTTTGGACTTTCGTTTAGGGTGGTGCGATCTCCGTATAAAAGCTTTCAAATCATTGAATTGAGTTAAAGATCAGAATTTAGAGACTGGTAACCATCTTGTCGAAGATTCTCTTCTTCTGATACGGTAAACTCTGTATCCCAAGAATAGTTCAGGGATAAACTATGAGCAGCGTTATAAATCAGGAGCAATTGATGAACTCGAAACGAACAGCAATACCCACTAAAGTCTTGTGTGTAGGGCGTAACTATGTCGATCACATTGAAGAGCTCAATAATACTATCCCTGACGCAATGGTGGTTTTTAACAAGCCGAGTACCAGCGTGACTTCTTCTTTATGTTCTTTTCGTCAAGAAGCGTTGCATTACGAAGCTGAAATCTGCTTTATTGTTGAAAATGGTCAGTATTCTGCAGTAGGACTTGGATTAGACCTGACTAAACGTGAGTTACAAAGCAACTTAAAAGCGAAAGGCTTACCGTGGGAACGAGCCAAAGCCTTCGATGGCTCTGCTGTGTTGAGTCGTTTTGTGCCAACTGAACATTTAGATTTGTCTGACTTAAATCTAGAGCTGTTTATTAATTGTGTCCGCGTGCAAAAAGGGCATGTGGAGCAGATGCTTTACTCCCCACAGACCATTCTTGAAGAGTTATCTTCTTATACAACCTTGCTAGATGGTGATGTTGTGATGACAGGAACACCGAAAGGCGTCGGAGAAGTACACCGAGATGATATATTCCTTGGCCGTCTAAAGTGTGGTGAAACTACTCTGATTGAGATCGAATGGGTTGCAAGTTGATGCTAAAGTTTTACGGCAGAGTCTCCTAGCAGATAGCGAGTTAAACATAAGCGGTGACGTTGTTAATGGGATTAAACAGTTAGATTTAATTAGTTGTAAAATTTGTATAATGACCAAAATCTGGTTTTTAATTCGAGCTAACTGACGGGTCTCAACGGATTAGATCTGGAAGGGCGTTGGTAATTGATATAAAATTCGACTCCATTTTTTATCAATATTAGAACTCATGATCGACTTAGCCATCTTACCTGTTTACTTGACTGCCGTTGTCGCCCTCCTGCTTTTGCCCGGCCCTGATATGTTGCTTATCGCAAGCTCGAGTATGAGTTATGGACGTAAAGTTGGTTTGTTCGCGAGCCTAGGTAATGCGACGTCTGGAATTATTCTTACCGTATTAGCTGCTATGGGGGTCTCTGCGTTGATCGCAATGAGCCCAGTAGCTTTGAAAGTACTGCACTTGTTAGGTGGTACTTACTTATTAAAAATGGGGTGGGATTGCCTGCGAACAGAGCAGGGCAATGCACCTGAGTTAAGCAATAACTCTGCCGCCAAGTCGTATTACCAAAGAGCACTTATCAGCAATTTGCTCAACCCCAAAGCGTTAGTTTTCTTTGTTATGTTTTTACCTCAATTTGTCTCTACGAATATTGAAGCCACCTCGGGCGAACAGATGCTCATACTGGGTTTGTTGTTGAATATTTTAGGCTTAGCCTTCAATTTTTTATTGGTCGCGTTAGTGGGGACAATAGGTAAATCTCTCTTGGAAAACGCACAGTTTCGTAACTATCAACAAAAAGTGATGGGCGGAGTTTTCATTGTGTTGGCCGTGTGGATGCTGTCTTCTTTCTTTACTTCGTAAACACCCAATTCAAACATATTATCGCGGTTGACCGCTGAGAAAGATGGACGCTTAGAGCGTCCATCTTTTGTTTTTATCCGTCATATGTTGAACATACCAATAGTTAAGAATTCAGTTCTTGCTGGTGTCGTTCAATCAGTTTATCCATATATTCCTCACCGCGTAGGCGAGTGTCATCGTACGTTTCTGTTCCTTCAAACTTTGTCACCGTTTCATAGTAAACCTTAACTTTAGGCTCGGTTCCTGAAGGTCGTACGATAATGCGCGAGCCATCTTCAAGGTGATAGATGAGTACATCACTTGAAGGCAGGTTAATGGCTTCCGTATTGCCCCCAATGACGAAGCGTAAAGAAGACTGCAGGTCTTCAATCACAGAGATAGCAACACCGTTGATGGCTTTAGGTTGTGCCGCTCGGAGTTTAGATCCAATGGACGGTGAATCTGGATCGAGCGCGATACTTCGTTGTGCGTTGGTATAGACGCCATGTTCAAACGAAATTTGCGCAAGAAGATCCCAAACGGTTCGACCTTGAGACTTTAGCTCCTCAACTAATTGAGCAAAAATGACGATAGCGGACAGCCCATCTTTATCACGTACTTGAGTACCAATTGTGTAACCTAGAGCCTCTTCATAAGCGAATAAGAACTCATTCTGTTTATCTTCTAACTGCATGCCAATATTGGCCAACCATTTGAAGCCTGTTAGTGTTTGGAAGTAGCTAGCACCATGAGATTGCGCTACTTTTTCAAGTAAGGTTGAAGATACGATACTGTTACCAACCAACTGGTTTTTTGTGTGTGGCTTCGATAACAAATAATGCGCGAATAACACACCCACTTGGTCGCCCGTTAGCATCTTGTATGAGGCACCTTCAGTTCGGACAGCAACGGCGAACCGATCGGCATCTGGATCGTTGGCGCAAGCAATGTCGGCATCGACACTTTTCGCTAAGTTGATCACAAGATCCATTGCCCCTTTTTCTTCTGGGTTTGGGAAGTTAACGGTTGGGAAGTTGCCATCGGGCTCTCTTTGCTCTGTTACGCTGAACACTTTGTGAAACCCTGCATCGTGTAGAAGGTCCTCTGCCATTTGTGCTCCCACACCATGCATTGCAGTGTAGGCAATGGTTGTATTCGCCGATTCTATCCCTTTATTCACATACGGACTTTGACTAATGGCGGCACGATACGTTTGGTAGTAGCCTTCGGTTAGCCATACTAAGTTACCTTGTTGTTCAGCATCACTTAGGCTGATCAAAGGAATTGGCTTAGTCGGTGCTATGTCGATTTCAGCGGCAATGCCTGCATCGTGGGGGGGAATGATTTGAGCACCATTTTCCCAGTATACTTTGAAACCATTATATTCCGGAGGGTTGTGGCTGGCAGTCACGACAACAGCAGCGGCAGCATTGAAATGTTTGATACCAAAAGCAACGATAGGCGTCGCCGCAACATTGGCGGTTAGGTAAACCTTAATACCTAAAGCTGTGAGTACAGAAGCGGTATCAATTGCGAATTGCTTTGAATCTAAACGACCGTCATAGCCAATTATCACTCCACGAATAGCGGTATTCGCAACATGTTCAATTAAGTAATGTCCAAGCCCTGTTGCTGTTTCTTGTATGACCAAGCGATTCATTCTATTCGGGCCACATCCTACTTTGCCCCGCAATCCCGCCGTTCCGAATTCTAGGCGTTGAGTAAAGCGGTCATCTAATTCGTCGTGCATTCCCTCATCGATGAGATGTTGCAGCTCTTCACGAGTTCTTGGATCTGGGTCTCTCGTTAACCAGTTCATCGCATCTTGCATAATTACTAAACCTTATAATGTCGGTATGACTTCCTATGGGTTTAAATTAAGTGATACTGATTATCATTTCTATGAAGGCAATCGTAAAACTCAATATAAAATAAATTCCAACGGCAGCAGAAAGGCGTATAGATTGAGCCTCTTTAGATAATTGACTGTTTAGCAAGTAAACTTATCTTGAACAATTGGATATCACTAACTAGCCTTTCATATAAATATAACAAAATTTAACAAATTCGCCGTTTTTGAATCTTTCGTTAAAACCTTCGATGCTTATGAGCTGTGTAAGTTCATGGACTGATAAGAATCTAGCAGTCGATTTTTGGAGGTCGCTACGTGAGTTGTCGATTGAGATTCAGCCTTTTCATGTGTATTCGGAATAGCAACGACTGTGATCCGATTCACAGCGATATTTAGGTCGCAAGTATCCAATTTAGGAAGGATAAGGAGAAATCTTTTGAAAAGATTACTGGTTAGGCTAGCGTGGCTTTTGAATGGTTTTGTTGTTTTAGTAGCACCTTTGGTGAATGCAAGCAGTGAATACAACATGACACAAGGCGTCACCGAGATCAGTGGTAAGGTATATGAACTTCATATGCTGATCTTCTACATTTGCTGTGCGATCGCCTTTGTTGTTTTTGGTGTAATGTTTTATTCCATTTTGAGGCACCGAAAGTCGAAGGGAGCGGTGGCTGCCCATTTTCACGAAAGCACTAAAGTTGAAATCCTTTGGACCATCATTCCGATCATTATTCTCATTGCTATGGCCATCCCAGCTACTAAGACCTTGATAGCGATGGAAGACACCTCCCAATCAGATCTCACCGTAAAAATTACTGGTTCACAATGGAAATGGCATTACAGCTATTTTGGCGAAGATGTTGAGTTTTTTAGCCTTTTGGCAACTAGTGATAAAGAGATTGATGGCATCGAAGTAAAAGGGGCGCATTACTTGTTGGAAGTTGATAATCCGCTAGTACTCCCTATCGATCGTAAAGTTCGATTTTTAATGACTTCCGACGATGTTATCCACTCGTGGTGGGTACCAGCCTTTGCCGTTAAAAAAGACACGATTCCTGGGTTTATTAACGAGGCGTGGACAAAAATAGATGAACCTGGTGTTTATCGAGGCCAGTGTGCTGAATTATGTGGTCGAGCACATGGGTTTATGCCAATAGTCGTGCATGCTATGGAAGAAGAAGATTTTGATGCATGGCTAGCAACGCAGAAAGAGTTGGCGATAGCCACACAGCAAGCAGCACAAGATGCATTAGATGCGTCACTCTCTTTAGAAGAACTTAATTCCCTCGGTGAAGAAGTCTATAAAAATCGATGTGCGGTTTGTCATCAAGTCAATGGGGGAGGGATTCCGGGGGCTTTTCCTGCAATTAAAGGCAGTCCTGTTGCTCTTGGCGATGTAGACGTGCATATCGATACTATCGTTTACGGTCGTGGCGGCACGGCAATGCAAGCATTCGATAACCAGTTAACCGAGAAAGAGATCGCAGCAGTCGTCACATATCAAAGAAACGCATGGGGTAATGATACGGGCGATGTTGTGCAGGCTTCAGATATTAACGCTTACAAAAGCAAACAATCAGGTGGCACTGAAAGCTCAACAGATGAAGTACAAGACAATGCTAAGGAGCAGTTATGAGTTCACCAATCCATAAGCCGGTGAAAGCGGCTCCAGCGGAAGATCAAACTCTGAGCCATTCTGCGGAAGGTACACTGGGCAATAATGATTTGCCTGTTGATGATCACGACTCACATGCGGCACCCAAAGGTTGGGCTCGTTGGCTTTACTCGACCAATCACAAAGATATAGGGACACTTTATTTGTGGTTCAGCTTCACCATGTTTTTAATTGGTGGTGCTATGGCGATGGTGATTAGGGCCGAGTTGTTCCAACCAGGGTTACAACTCGTTGAACCGGATTTCTTTAACCAAATGACGACCGTCCACGGTTTAATTATGGTGTTTGGTGCTGTGATGCCTGCTTTCACAGGTTTAGCTAACTGGATGATCCCGATGATGATCGGTGCGCCGGATATGGCGTTGCCGCGGATGAACAACCTTAGCTTCTGGATTTTGCCTTTTGCTTTCTTAATATTAATTGGCTCTTTGTTTACAGAGGGAGGCGGCCCGAATTTTGGTTGGACATTTTATGCACCGCTCTCGACGACTTATGGCCCTGATAGTACGGCGTTGTTTGTATTCTCTGTCCATATCATGGGGATCAGCTCGATCATGGGGGCGATCAACGTCATCGTGACTATTGTCAACATGAGAGCTCCGGGTATGACGTGGTTCAAGCTACCTATGTTCGTATGGACTTGGTTAATCACGGCTTTCCTTTTGATAGCTGTGATGCCCGTGCTCGCCGGTGCTGTAACTATGGTTCTCACCGATAAGTACTTTGGGACTAGCTTCTTTGACGCCGCTGGTGGTGGGGATCCGGTGATGTTCCAGCACATTTTCTGGTTCTTTGGTCACCCCGAAGTGTACATTATGATCTTACCGTCGTTTGGTATTGTCTCTGCGATCATTCCTACATTCAGTGGTAAACGCTTATTTGGCTATCACTCCATGGTGTACGCGACCTGTAGTATTGCTCTGTTGTCATTCTTGGTTTGGGCACATCACATGTTCACTACTGGTATGCCAGTATTTGCAGAACTGTTCTTCATGTACTGCACCATGTTGATTGCGGTGCCTACTGGTGTGAAAGTCTTTAACTGGGTGGCTACGATGTGGCGAGGAGCTTTAACCTTTGAAACACCAATGCTGTTTGCTATCGCCTTTATTGTTCTATTTACGATTGGTGGGCTATCTGGACTGATGCTCGCCATCGTGCCTGCTGATTTCCAATATCACGACACCTATTTTGTAGTGGCTCACTTCCACTACGTTCTGGTGACGGGGGCCGTGTTCTCGATAATGGCGGCGGCGTACTACTGGTTGCCTAAATGGACCGGGCATATGTACGACCACAAGCTCAGCCTGTGGCATTTTTGGACCTCAGTTATATCGGTCAATGTCCTTTTCTTTCCTATGCACTTCTTAGGTTTAGCAGGCATGCCGCGTCGTATTCCAGACTACGCCATCCAGTTTGCTGATGTTAACCAAGTGGTGTCGATTGGTGGCTTTGCATTCGGTTTGTCCCAGTTGATTTTCTTATGGCTGGCCGTCAAATGTGTAAGAGGCGGAGAGCCTGCACCGAGCAAACCGTGGGAAAGAGCGGAAGGATTAGAATGGACAGTAGCAAGTCCTGCCCCTCACCATACTTTTACTCATCCACCTAAAATAGATTGAGGAGATGAGATATGGACAACAGACAAAGAAACCAAAACCGCGACGCTGAGCAGCCAAGACGTTCAACCGAGAAGCTGACGGGTTATTTGTTACTGAGCGTGGTAGGCATGTTTGGCTTCGGCTTCGCTTTGGTGCCGCTCTACGATGTTATGTGTGAAGCCTTGGGAATTAATGGCAAAACCAATACCGTTTCTGCTGTGCAACCTCAAGGAATGCAACCTGACTACTCTCGTACAATTCGAGTTGAATTTATGTCTCATATTAAGCCAGATATGCCATGGCAATTTTCCCCCGAAGCACGTGTATTAGAGGTTCACCCAGGTCAGGTCATTCAAACGAATTATTTTGCTAAAAACCTATCAGGTGCTTCGTTGGTTGGACAAGCCGTGCCGTCGGTGTCTCCGGGAATGGGGGCTACCTACTTCAATAAGATGGAGTGCTTTTGCTTTAATCAGCAACCATTAGACGGGTATAAGAGCGCTGAAATGGGTTTGATATTTTATATTGAGCCTGACATCCCAGAATCAATACATACGCTTACGCTCTCTTATACGTTGTTTAACATCACGAATCAGGTGAGTGGAGAGGCAAGTAAGCCTGAAGTGAGCACATCAACATCGAGCACACTCGCAAGTAACTAGGGATTTACAGAACCAGTATCAACATAAGGAGTTGAGCGATGAGTTCTAAAAAGGAAGTGTATTTCGTTCCACATCAAAGCCACTGGCCATTAGTCGGCGCCGTTGCACTGTTTTTGGTCGCGGTTGGTGCTGGCTTGACGGTGCAAAACATGGGTACCGGATCCGCTGGTGGCGTGTTTGGAAAAGTAGTGCTGTTAGTTGGGTTTGTTGTTCTGCTTTATATGCTCGCAGGTTGGTTTAGCAATGTGATCACGGAATCATTAAGTGGTCTCTATTCCGAACAAATATCTCGTTCTTTTCGACAAGGGATGAGTTGGTTTATCTTTTCCGAAATCATGTTTTTCGGCGCTTTCTTTGGTGCGCTTTTTTACGCTCGTATGATATCAGTTCCGTGGATTGGCGGTGCAGGCAACAATGCAATGACACATGAAGTGTTGTGGCCGATGTTTCAGTCGATATGGCCGCTAACCACCACACCAGATGGTGTGACTACACAAGCAATGCCTTGGCAAGGTATCCCGCTTAAGAACACGATTATCCTTTTGCTTTCATCTGTGACGCTGCACATGGCACATATCAGTCTTGAACAGAATAAACGTATGGCTTTAATCGTGTGGTTGGAAATAACCATTGTTCTGGCTGGCTTCTTCCTGTTCTTCCAAGTTGAAGAGTACCTTCACGCTTATCAGGAGATGGGACTGACACTTCAGTCTGGTATCTACGGTAACACCTTCTTTTTGCTGACTGGATTTCACGGCTTGCATGTTTGTTTAGGAACGATTTTTTTGATTGTATTACTGGCAAGAGTTGCGAAAGACCATTTTTCTCCAAAAGATCATTTTGCGTTTCAAGCGGGCAGTTGGTATTGGCATTTTGTTGATGTGGTTTGGTTAGGTTTGTTTGTGTTTGTGTATGTGCTCTAACAAAATATGCCGGTTTAGCTGCTGGATTTGTATGGGCTTAATAAGGGCGAGGGTTGGGCGTTATCATTCCTGAACCTAAAGCCAGTAATAACAGTAGTACGACAACGACTGACCACATCACTCGACGACCCAAAAAGTGACTGAGCCTTTTTCCATTGTGTTTGCCCGAGGCGATTTGGATTAGACCTTTCATCAAATTGAAAGCGATAAAAAACAGCAAAGCGACCAGTACAATTTTAAATAACAACGCAAAGGTAGATGACGACATAGTGATAACTCCAAACCGTTCGAATGATGATGAACATAAGTTCCGCAGTAAAGGTTTTTGGATAGCGGCTGTTTTAACTGTGGTTTCAGTCGGCGTTTTAATCAAGTTAGGTGTGTGGCAGTTAGACAGAGGTAACGAGAAACTACGTTATGAGCAGCAGCTATTGGAAAGATCGCAACAATCTTCGAGGGCATTGGATATCGTGCTTTCTGATTGGAGAGGTACAGGTTTACGAGCGCAAGAGCCATCGAGTCCACAAACCTTAAATGGCTTAAAGGTCGATATTGAGTTAGCGACACCGAGTGGATTAATCCTCTTGCTGGATAACCAGATAAACCAAGGAATAGTGGGGTATGTGATTTACATGTTGGGCGAAACTCAAACTCAGGACGGAAGAAAGCAGCTCTTGATCGATCTTGGATTCGTTGCGGCAAGTAACGACAGAAGAAAACTGCCTCAATTAGGAAACATCACACTACCAACGAATATGTCAGGACGTTTGTATGTACGTTCGGTGAACCCACTAAGTCAGGAACTGGGATTAGAAAACACAACACCGAAACGAATTCAGAATATCAATATACAAGCGTTATCACAGTACACTGGTCAAGAGGTGCTGCCCTTTATATTTCAGCCGCAGAGCTTAGGTTCATGGCCATATGAAATGTTATGGCGACCGTCGGCAATGAAATCAGAGAAACACTTTGGTTACTCATTTCAATGGTTCGTCATGGCAGCGGTACTGCTATTTTTGATGTTATTGATTGGATATAGGTACATGAAGCAGAAGTAGGCACTTGAAACTGCCATAGACATTGAAAGTCGAGATTGCGACAGCATAAAGGCAGCACCTAACACAGGGAATAAAAATGGATAAGTCTCAAGCACAAACTAACAAAGAGCGTACTGATGCTAATTTAGCTGCGTTCAAGCAGCGTCGATCTCGTGGTCGTCTTGTACTCGTTGGACTGATTTTGATCTTCGCCTTGCCAGCAATTGTCGCTAAAACCGTGTTAGAGCAAAATTGGTACACATCCGGTGTGACGAATTCGGGCGAATTAGTTGAACCAAGAATGACGTTAAAGGACCTGGGCTTAATGGCTCCGATGGAAGCTGAGCGCTGGTTAGTGGGGTACATAGCGCCAACAGAGTGCAGAGATTTGTGTGAACAACAGCTTCACTATTTGAATCAAAGTTACTTAGCGTTAGGGAAAAATAAAGAACGAGTGACGGCGGTTGTTTTTGTTTCAGAGGGCAACTCATTGTTAGGGGCGCTGAATAAACCGGATTTGTCATTTATGGCTGGTGGTGATGAGTTGAGTACCGAGTTCGCACCGGCTTCTATCATCATTATCGATCCTTTTGGTCAGCTCGTCATGGAATATAAAAGCGTTTCTGAACCGTCGCAGTTAGTCGGTCAATCTAAAGGCATGATTCATGATCTTAGAAAACTACTTAAATTGTCCCGAGTCGGATAGTGCGGACGGGGGAGTGATGGCTGCTGGGTGTCAGAAGTTAGCTGCTAGGATCTGCGACTAAGTATAGGGAGATACAAAAATGCATAATAAAGCCCCGAAATTACTCATGCTTGCTATGAGAGTGACTATTTTACTGACCCTTACCGTGATCGTACTCGGCGCTTATACTCGTTTATCTGATGCTGGTCTTGGTTGCCCGGATTGGCCGGGCTGTTATGGAAAAATCACCGTGCCTTCCAATACACTAGCAGTGAATGAAGCAAATATTCAGTTTCCAGAACGAGCGCTTGAAGCAGAAAAAGCTTGGATAGAGATGATACATCGCTACTTTGCTGGTTCCTTAGGGCTTCTTATCTTTGTCGTTGTCGCTTGGTGTATTAAAAAGAATATCACCTCTGTTGAACTTCCCTTGCTTATTTCTGCCACTGTGATTTTTCAGGCTTTATTAGGCATGTGGACAGTGACGCTCAAGTTGATGCCCGTTGTGGTTATGGCGCACTTGATGGGGGGCTTTACATTGCTATCTCTCCTTTGTTTGCTCTATTGCCGTCTGTCTCAATTCCAAAGTCGATTTGGTGACGCTACGTATACATCATCACTTAAAGCTTGGGCGCTGTGTGGATTATTAATTGTGGTGGGGCAGATATTGCTTGGTGGCTGGACATCGTCAAATTATGCCGCTTTGGTGTGTACGCAACTGCCGATATGTGAAGGGAACTGGGTAAGTTATCTCGATTTCAAAAACGCTTTCGACTTTGCTCAACACGGTCATGATAATTATGAGTTTGGTGTGTTGAATTACCCCGCCAGGCTTACCATACATGTCATGCACAGGATTGGGGCTATCGTCGCGACTTTAACCGTGCTAATGGTGGCGTACCAACTGTGGAAGTTCGGCAAAGTACCTCAGCAAAAACTGAGCGTGGTTGTGGTGATAGTGTTGTTTACCCAAATCACTCTAGGGATCAGCAACGTATGGTTTCATCTACCTATTTTTGTCGCGGTGTTGCACAATCTAGTCGCGGCGATGTTGCTGATCAGTATGGTTGTGACGAATTTTGTGGTTTGGCAACCAAAACCGAGCGAATACTTGGTGAAGAACAATGTATTACAAGGAGGTAATCATGGTCAGTAGAACGTCGACACGACATGAATTGGTGGTTCAAGAGAGAGCTTCAAGTCAAGAGATTGCTACCAACAATGAAATTGCTTCAAACCGTGAGTTGGCCTCGAAAAACAACGCCACTTGGAAGGTCTATTTAACACTGACTAAACCAAAGGTGGTAGCGTTGATGTTGCTCACGGCATTGGTCGGTATGTGTTTGGCTGTACCCAATGGATTACCTTTGCAACAAACTTTGTTTGGAATGATTGGAATAGGGTTGATGGCGGGCTCGGCAGCCGCGTTTAATCACTTGATTGATAAAAAGATCGATGGACAAATGTCTCGAACAAACCGACGTCCTTTACCATCTGGTGAGCTCAGTAGTATGCGTGTGTTCAGCTTCGCTACTGGTATTGGTTTGCTTGGCTTTGTTACATTAGTGGTATGGGTCAATCAACTCACTGCTTGGCTAACCTTTGCAAGTTTATTGGGCTATGCGGTGATTTATACCATGTACTTGAAGCGAGCTACGCCTCAGAACATCGTTATAGCTGGGATCGCAGGCGCGATGCCACCTTTGCTGGGGTGGACAGCGGTCACCAATGAATTGCATTCAAACGCTTGGTTGTTGGTGATGATCATCTTTATTTGGACACCTCCGCACTTTTGGGCACTGGCGATTCATCGTCGTGACGAATATGCCAAAGTGAACATTCCTATGTTACCAGTGACCCATGGGATCGAATACACCAAAACGTCTATTTTGCTTTATACATTTTTGCTTAGCGTTGTGTGTGTATTGCCAGTATTGGTCGGTATGAGTAGTTGGATATATTTAAGTGCTTCATTGGTACTGAATATTGGGTTTGTGTATCACGCTTGGGTACTCAAGTATTGTGACAAGCCTAATATGGCAATGAAGACGTTTAAGTTTTCTATCTATCATCTTATGATCTTGTTTGTTGCTCTTCTCGCTGATCACTATCTGCTTTGATTATTATGTACTTCACGTACTTGCACTAAACAACGCCAGTCTACGTATTCTTTGAGTAAGAAAACGGATGCTCAGACATCCGTTTTTATCTATATACCTAGTTGTTAAAAATAGATATTTAGCTGTTAAAAAGTGGAATCTTTGAAGCAAGCGATCTAGGAATCAATTCATGTCAGAGTTTGCCTATGTGGGCAACGCCTAGTTGGTACTGGGGCGCTGTTTGCAATGAATGTTTTATAGCCATCATACTTTGTCCCTATAACCAAATTGTACGCTTATACAAACTAAACCTTTGGTTTCCATTAACCTAGCCCTGACATGCTATGTGTGAAAAGACGGACAATTGATTGATATAAATTATAAAGGAGTCACTATGGAATTCACCGAACAAGACAGAGATGCGTTGTATCAAACGTGGATGTCTCAAAAGTCCCGAATGCGTATTACCCAGATGGAGTTTTCAAAGAAGTTGGGAATGAATCAACTTGATTTCTCTAGAGTGCTAAAAGGGGAGACCCCATTAACCATGTCATTCATCAGTCACTTCTGTCGATTGCTGCATTTAGAGCCTAGAAATGTGTTTCCTTCGCTCAAAGAAGGCATAGACTCAGGGCCTAAAGTTGTCTATTTAAAAAGTAGAATGAGTGTTGATGGGGAAATTCAAAATGCCTATATAGAAGGAAATCAGGTGATCGTAGAGTATGCACACACTGTTCAACATGACTAATATTAAAACTAGCTTCAAATTTTAACTCCTTTACCTACAACCTTTTATTATATTGCTTGTCATTCTCGTTTGAGTTTTCACTCATATCTAAGTGCACTATAAAACCCTTAAATTTTATCTCCCTTAATCTAGCAAGCATTTACTGCGACTGGCATTAAATCGGCAGACGATTTTCACAACCCACTAAGGTTAGCCGTTCAAGTATTGATCTTTTGATGTGCAGAATGACGCACAGTGTCACCAACTATTGGGTTGGGCGTTTAGGTGATACTCTATAGAGCATAATGAAGCATAGAAAGAGCCGGTAATGCTAGAGAAAGAGAATCTGATTAAGCTCGCCAGAGTACAAATGCCATTTGGTAAATACGCTGGTCGTATATTAATTGACCTGCCTGACGAATATTTGCTGTGGTTTGCTAAAAAGGGCTTTCCATCTGGCGAGCTGGGTGACTTGTTAAAATTGTGTCTTGCCTTGAAAATCGAAGGACTTGATAGTGTCGTCAAGCCATTGAAAAAATGTGAATAAATCTAAGCTCACGCTAATAACGTGAGCTTTTTAATTATCCAGTTTCAAAATATTCTATGACTAGGGCGGAGTTTGAAAAACAGCGGGGTCCTACCTTGGTATAAGTTTCGTAATTCATAGGATGTAAATTAATTTATACGGGGTGTTGTTAATGTAAAACACAAAAAAAATTGCCTTTTTTTTTAATTAGTGATTGAAACTAGAGTTTTTACTAGTTAAGTTACAGGGAACAAGAAGATTAGTGCTGATGGAAAGTTACGTGAGACGACGTACATTCAGCTCAAGGATAGAAAATAGGAAGAAGTAAGCAATGTTTCAGACTGATGATGTAAGAATTAACAAAGTAAAAGAATTATTACCCCCTGTTGCTGTTTTAGAGAAGTTTCCAGCGACAGAAACTGCTTCTTCTACAACCTTTGCAAGCCGTAAAGCCATTCACGATATTTTAGAAGAAAGTGATGATCGCCTGTTGGTGATTGTTGGCCCATGCTCGATTCATGATCCAGAAGCGGCTCTTGAATACGGTAAGCGTCTAAAAGTACTGCGTGACGAACTTGGCGATAAGCTTGAAATCGTGATGCGTGTTTACTTTGAAAAGCCACGTACAACGGTGGGTTGGAAAGGCCTAATCAACGACCCATACATGGATGACACTTTTAAGCTAAATGACGGTCTTCGTCTCGGACGTAAGCTACTGCTGGACCTAACGGATCTTGGTATGCCAACAGCAAGTGAATTTCTTGACATGATCACACCTCAATATGTGGCAGACCTGATAAGTTGGGGTGCAATTGGTGCACGTACTACTGAATCTCAAGTTCACCGTGAACTTGCTTCAGGTCTATCTTGTCCAGTTGGTTTCAAAAATGGTACAGACGGCAATATTAAAATTGCAACAGACGCGATTCGTTCGGCAAGTGCTTCACACCACTTCCTATCAGTAACAAAGTACGGTCATTCTGCAATTATTGAAACGGCAGGCAATCCTGACTGCCATATTATTTTACGGGGCGGTAAAGAGCCAAACTACAGTGCTGAGCATGTAAGTAAAATAAAAGAAGAGCTAGCTGCATCAGGCCTCCCACAGAAAGTCATGATCGACTTCAGTCATGCGAACAGCTCTAAGCAGTTTCAACGTCAAATTAATGTGTCTGATGATGTAAGCACACAAATTGCGAATGGTGACAAAGCGATTTTCGGTGTGATGATTGAATCTCATCTTGTTGAAGGTCGCCAAGACTTAGTGGACGGCAAAGCTCCGACATATGGTCAGTCTATCACTGATGCGTGTATCGGTTGGGAAGATACTGAAACAGTGCTTCGCCAGTTAGCGGATGCAGTGGAAGCTCGTCGTAATAAGTAGGTTCGTTGCCAAAAGGTAGGCCAAAAATTAAAAAGCCCTCGTTCACATTCACGAGGGCTTTTTACTGGGGCTTACTTTTTATTGGACGCTGTTTTAGTTTGAGCTATCTGCTTTTTTAAACGAGAAAAGACAACAATTCATCGACTTTCTCAGCGAGCAATTTCGGATCCTTTCTGGATTCTACGTTCAAGCGCATTAATGGTTCTGTGTTCGACATCCTTAAATTGAAACGCCAGTTACTCATTTCAACACTGATGCCATCGATATCACTGATCGTTAACGCGCTATTCTTGTAGTGATTGAGCACGTTTTCGATGACTTGTTTTGGATTTGAGACTGTACGATTTATTTCACCCGACGATGGGAAGTTACTAATACTTGCTTGGGTGAGTTGATAGAGAGATCGTCCAGATTTTGATATTAGCTCAATGATAAGTAGCCATGGAATCATGCCTGAGTCGCAATATCCAAAGTCACGAAAGTAATGATGAGCACTCATTTCACCGCCATAAACCGCATTTTTATTACGCATCGCTTCTTTGATAAGAGCGTGTCCAGCTTTCACAGCGATAGCGTTCCCATCAAGTTTATTGGCCACTTCAATTGTGTTCCATGTTAAACGCATGTCGTGTAACACGGTTGCGTTAGGCTCTTTGAGTAAGAATGCTTCGATTAGCAGGCCAACAATATAATAGCCTTCTATGTAGCGACCTGTTTCATCAAAGAAGAAACAACGATCGAAATCTCCATCCCAAGCGATGCCAATGTCTGCGGCATGCTTTAAAACCGCTTCTCTTGTCGCGTTTTGATTCTCAATTATTAACGGATTAGGGATCCCATTAGGAAACTTAGCGTCTGGTTTATGATTAATCTTGATCAGCTTTATTGGGACACCAAGATTTATAAAACGGCTTTCTAGCGCATCAATAACATGTCCTGCAACACCGTTACCTGCGTTAACCACAATCTTTATTGGTGTGAGTTCAAAAGGGTTTATATAAGAGAGCAAGTGATCTACATAGGGATCCAATACACTTATCGATTTAGAGCTGGTGTAGTGCTGAGGTGCTTGGTTAGCCTGTAACCTGTAATTAGGTGTATTACCATCAGTGTTATTGCTATTACATGTTTTACCTAAAGCCTCAACTCTCCGTTTGATCGCATTTAACCCACTATGTTTGCTGATTGGGCTCGCATCAGATCCTACCAATTTCATGCCGTTGTAATTGATTGGGTTGTGGCTTGCGGTAATTTGTACTCCGCCAATAGCATTAAGATGACGGGTAGCAAAATAGACTTCTTCAGTCCCTGTCACTCCTAAGTTAACGACGGTGATACCAGACTCGATTAAGCCTCTTGTCATGGCGTCTTGCAATGATAGAGATGTATCTCGATTATCACGACCAACCACCACCTGAGCTACAGAGTTCGAGAATTGTTTTTTACCGTCGTGGTTCCGTTGCTGATAGGTAACCTCTAACGAATGTTCGACTCTTTGGTTCAAGAGGTGTTGTCCAAATGCCTTACCGAGTAGGTAAGCAAACGGTTCATTGATTTGACTGCCGATAATGCCGCGAACGTCGTTGTTCTTAAAGCAACTGAGATCTAATGTTGGTTTCACTATATTGCCGCCGCTTAATTCCGGTTGGTTGTTAGGCTTAGAAGGTTAATGTTCTCTTTTGGGTTTAAACATCTCGCCCATAACTGTCTTGGTATCTAATGATATCGTTTTCACTGAGGTAGCTGCCGGTTTGTACTTCGATCATCTCGAGAGGTGTGTCTCCGGGATTTTCTAGACAATGAATGTGGCCTAGCGGAATATAAGTGGATTGATCTTCCTCGACTAGATAGCTTTGATTGTTATTGGTGACTTTGGCTGTGCCAGCTACGACCACCCAATGTTCGGCTCTGTGATGGTGCATTTGCAAAGACAATTTCTGCCCTGCATTTACCGTAATTCGCTTCACTTTGTCACGCTTTCCAAGATCTACGACGTCGTATTTACCCCAAGGCCTAAAGACTTCTCGGTGATGTATATGTTCGGTTCGACCTGCTTGATTAATCTGTTCAACAATCGATTTCACGCCCTGAACCTTGTCTTTATTCGCAACCAATATCGCGTCTTTGGTTTCGACAATAATCAGGTTTTCGACCCCCACAGTCGCAACCAGCTTATTTTCAGCATGAATGTAGTTGTGTTGCGAGTCGACAGTCAACACATCGCCTTCAATCACGTTGTTGTGCTCATCCTTGTCACTCACATCCCAGATCGCAGACCATGAACCAATATCATTCCAGCCAACATCCATAGGAATTACTGCAGCGTGTGAAGTTTTTTCCATCACGGCATAATCAATAGAATCGCTTGGGCTGCTTTTAAACGCTTCAGTGTCAATGCGGATAAAGTCGAGGTCAGTATTTTGTTTTTCAAGTGCGAGTTTACAGGCGGTTAAGATCTCTGGGCTATGTTCGGCTAGTTCTTCAAGATAGCGGGACGCAGTAAACATGAACATGCCGCTGTTCCATAGGTATTGTCCCGAATCAATGTACTGCTCTGCAGTTGCTAGATCGGGTTTTTCAACGAAACATTCAATCGCGTAAGCATGATTGGAGAGCGGAGCTCCTTTCTTGATATAACCATAGCCCGTTTCGGGTGCGTTCGGAGTAATACCAAATGTGACGAGTTTGCCTTGTTTCGCGTATTCGACACCTCTCGCTACCGTTTGCTGAAATTCGGTCGTTTTGGCTATGTGATGATCAGCTGCCAGTACCAATAATATTGGATCTGACTCGTTCTGTTGGTTGCTGTTTGAGTGACTTACGGCCTTTAAGGCTGCGAGTGCGATGGCGGGCGCTGTGTTTCGACCTACAGGCTCTAGCAGAATACCACTGTGTTGGATGTTAGCCGATCGAGCTTGTTCTGCAGCAATGAAGCGGTGTTCTTCGTTACAGATAATGAAGGGAGCGGCACACTCGGTATCACTTAAGTGCGCTTCAAGGCCTTGCAAACGTAAAAGGGTGTGTTGAAGCATCGATTGTTCGCCAGCGATGTTGAGGAACTGCTTGGGGTAAAGCTCACGAGATAATGGCCAAAGGCGACTACCAGAGCCGCCAGCTAAGATGACAGGTAAAATCATAAGGTGGTAATTAGGTGTATAAGGGCTACTCCCACCATATTACCACGCTTATCACTTATCAATGAGCTTCAGGATGTGAATTAATAACATCTTCAGGCAGGCTGACTTTCTGAGAGTCGATCTTAAGTGTTTGGGTTGGGAAGGCGATTTTCGCATCGTGTTTATGAATAATCGCCAATACCTGTAATAGAACGTCTTGCTTCACCCTGTGGTATCTCGCCCAATTGACCGTTTTTGTGAAGGTGTAGATAAAAAAGTTCAGCGTTGATGGACCAAATTTATCAAAGTTAACGATCAACGTCTGTTTGGCGTCAATGTCTGGGTGGGTCTCAAGCATGGATTTTACATCGTTAACAATTAGCGCGAGTTTTGAGGCATCTTGATAACGAAGTCCAAAAGTTTCATGGATCCTGCGGTTCAGCATTCTAGATGGGTTCTCCACCACAATACTGCTGAACACTGAATTTGGAACGTACAAAGGGCGCTTATCAAAAGTGCGAATGATCGTCATGCGCCAACCAATGCGCTCTACTGTACCCTCAATTTGACGATCGGGAGAGCGTATCCAGTCACCGACTTTAAAAGGACGATCGAAGTAAATCATCATACCGCCAAAGAAGTTAGACAGCAGATCTTTAGCTGCCAAACCAACGATTAAACCACCTACACCACCAAAAGTGAGTAATCCAGATAAACTGAGCCCAAATGCCTGCATGATAGTGAGGCCACCTATTGTCATAAAGAATAGTCGGGCGACTTTGGCGATAGCTTGTACAGTGGTTTCGTCTCTGGTTTTCTGTTCCAAGACGTATGCTTCTGCATTACTGATCATTCTTAATGTAAACCAAACAAAGGTACATATAATCAGTATGTGTTTGAGAGTCTTTAACCAGTTGATTTCATTGCCAAACTGGTCTTGAAGGATCAATCCAACCGATACCGTTGCGGGCCAACACCAAAGTAACGTGCTGACAGGGCTTTTTAGTGCTTCTAGCAGGAGGTCGTCCCAATGAAAAGTCGTTTTTTGAGCCAGTACTTCTAAACGACTATGGATTATTCGCCAAACCACCCAAGCTAAGAAACTCGCGATGGTGATAAATAAGACGCTACTCCACCAGTTACTGTGGCTCTGGTTGATGTAGGTTTGAACTTGGGTTATGAATTCATTCATTGTGTGTACTGCCGCAGAAATTATGAGTTGGAAATTAGCAGAAATTGCTGTTGTTCTCTACCTTTATAAATCAAACGATTATGATAATGGAATAAGCTTATTATTGCATACTCGACTTTTTTTGAGATAGAAACTAATGTAGGTTTGGCTATCCGATATAATTCAACTTCTTAAACGGGGACTTCAAATGAGCGACAAACAATATGCAGTTATCGGCTTGGGGCGTTTTGGGTTATCTGTTTGTAGAGAGCTGCAAAGTTCAGGAGCACAAGTACTCGCCGTCGACATTGATGAAGATCGAGTTAAAGAAGCTGCGGCTTTTGTTTCACAAGCGATTGTTGCGAACTGTACGAGCGAAGAGACGGTAAAAGAGTTAAGGCTAGACGATTATGACATGGTAATGGTGTCGATTGGCTCCGATGTTAACTCTAGTATTTTAACCACTTTGGTGGTGAAAGAGTCAGGATCAAAAGCGGTTTGGGTAAAGGCTAATGATAAGTTTCACGGCAAGATTCTTTCTAAGATTGGTGCTGATTATATCATTATGCCAGAACGAGATATGGGCATTCGTGTGGCGCGGAAAATGTTAGATAGACGCGTTCTAGAGTTTATTGACCTTGGAAGTGGCTTGGCGATGACGGAAGTTGTTATCGGACATAACTTATTGGGTAAGAAACTTGGTGACCTTAAGCTGTGTAAAGGGAGCGGTGTTGATGTCCTTGGTTTTAAGCGAGGACCGCATTTAACCAAAGCACCAGAGCTTGATATCAGCTTAGAAACGGGGGATGTGGTGATTCTTGTTGGGCCGAAAGAGACCTTGTCTAACAAATTACGTAATTGGTGATTGGTAATAAGGTAAGAGTATGAATTCGTTTCAACGTAAAGGTATTTTCTACACGCTTAAGAGAGATGAAAAACCACGGAAAGGGTCTGAACCTAAAATCATCCTTACGAGTTTTTTAGGCGTCCTTATCCCTGCTGCATTATTGCTTACACTCCCTGTTTTTTCTGTCTCTGGACTTAGCTTTACCGATGCGCTGTTTACTGCAACTTCAGCAATCAGTGTGACAGGTTTAGGGGTTGTTGATACGGGGCAACATTTCACTTTGGCCGGTAAAATTTTACTGATGTTTTTGATGCAAGTCGGAGGATTAGGGCAGATGACTCTGTCAGCAGTATTGCTCTATATGTTTGGTGTTAGGCTAAGTTTGAAACAACAAGCGTTGGCGAAAGAAGCGCTTGGGCAAGATCGTAAGATTAACCTTCGTAAATTAGTAAGGAAGATCATTATTTTTGCATTGGTGGCGGAGTGTATCGGCTTTATATTACTTTGTTTCCGTTGGGTGCCTGAAATGGGATGGGCAACCGGAAGTTTTTATGCGCTTTTTCACGCTATATCAGCATTCAATAACGCAGGCTTTTCTTTGTTTTCAGACAGTATGATGAGCTTTGTTGACGACCCATTGGTGATCTCTACCTTAGCAGGCTTATTCATTTTTGGGGGACTTGGTTTTACGGTGGTGGGGGATTTGTCGAGTAATTGGCGCAAAGGTTTCAGCACTTGCATTTACACACCAAGATTATGCTAACAGCGACACCGACTTTATTGTTGGTGGGAACGGTAATGTTCTGGTTGTTGGAGAGAAATAACTCTGCAACGATGGAAGGGTTATCGACACAAGGGCAGTGGCTAGCGGCATTTTTCCAGTCTGCGAGTGCTCGTACTGCAGGGTTCAATAGCGTGGATTTATCTCAGTACACTCAACCTGCATTGTTGGTGATGATTGTCCTTATGTTGATTGGTGCCGGCTCAACCTCTACGGGGGGCGGAATTAAGGTTTCGACCTTTGCAGTCGCGTTTGTCGCAACTTGGACGTTCTTACGTCAGAAAAAACATGTCGTGATGTTTAAGCGAACTGTAACTTGGCAAGCGGTAACAAAGTCATTGGCTATCATTGTGGTAAGTGGGGCACTATTAACCACCGCAATGTTTTTGTTAATGCTGACTGAAAAGGCTCAGTTTGACCGAGTAATATTTGAAGTGATTTCTGCCTTTGCGACAGTTGGACTAACGGCGGGGTTAACAGCAAGCCTCTCTGAGCCGGGAAAATACATCATGATAGTCGTGATGGTCATTGGGAGGATTGGTCCTTTGACTTTAGCTTATATGTTGGCTCGTCCAGAGCCTTCTTTATTGAAATACCCAGAAGATACGGTATTAACGGGTTAATAATGCTAACAGGCTAGGATTAACCCTTCTTATTAACGCGTTTAAAAAAGAGAGCCAGCGATACGCTGGCTTTGTTGTTTATGGAGATCGTGCTGTTGGTGAATAGAACGAGTTGGGGGTTAGTCTTTGATTAGCCCTCAAACATCTCAACGTATTCTTCGTAGCCTTCTTCCGCTAATTTATCTGCTGGGATAAAGCGCATCGCGGCTGAGTTCATGCAGTAACGCAGGCCTGTTGGTTTTGGGCCATCTTTGAACACGTGTCCAAGGTGCGAATCACCAAAGCGGCTACGAACCTCAGTTCTTGGATAAAATAGTTTATAGTCAGTGGTTGTTACCACATAAGCCTCGCTAATGGGCTGCGTAAAGCTCGGCCAACCTGTACCTGATTTGTATTTGTCTTTCGACGAGAACAACGGTTCACCTGTTACGATATCGACGTAGATACCTTCCTGTTTGTTATCCCAGTATTTGTTGTCAAACGGGCGCTCTGTAGCGTCATCTTGTGTAACATCGTATTGAAGTGCTGTTAGGCTCGCTTTGATCTCTGCATCAGACGGCTTACTGTATGTCTTAGCATTTGCACGTGCATTCTTACTATCGATAATCTGACGGAGTGTTTGCGGATTTTCCTTTCTATCCTCACCGAAGATTTTATCTAAGTACTGATCACGACCTGATGCATAGCGGTAGTAGTTATAACGAACCTTGCTCTTTTTGTAGTAATCTTGGTGATAGTCTTCTGCTGGCCAGAATTTCTCAAATTCAATCAGTTCTGTCTTTAGCGGTTCACCAAAGATTTGAGCTTTATCGATTTCCATCATGAAGTTCTGAGCGACGTCTTTCTGCTCTTGGTTTCGATAGAAAATAGCAGGTCGATATTGAGGACCTCTGTCTACGAAAGAGCCTTTATCGTCGGTTGGGTCTATGTGTCGGAAGAATTGGTCAAGTACCTGCTCATAACTAACCACATCAGGGTTATAAGCCACATTGATTACTTCGATGTGCCCTGATTTACCTGATGAAACTTGCTTGTAGGTTGGGTTTTTTAATTCACCACCAGAATATCCTGATATAACGTCGGTAACACCAGTCAATTTCTCCAAATCGGATTCTGTACACCAAAAACAACCACCAGCCAGTGTCGCGATTTCACTTTTACCTGAATTAGCCGTTTTATCCATTGTATTGGCAGTGCCAGTCTGGCTCACAAACAGCGAAATCAGTGGTAGCGCAACCACGAGTGATACCAATATTTTAGATAATTTATTCATAGATACCTCATCTTGACGTTTTCTCATTCGATTTTGAATGTACGAATAGAGACAGGTTTTAGATGGAAAAAATTGCATCATTCATAAAAAAAATGTGCCACTCAGAAAATCTTGCTCATAAATGCCGCCAGTAGTAGGGTGTAGGCATTGATGTAAAATAATAGATAATGATGACGTTTTTCGTACATCTAAGGAACAGCATGCAAGCAGAAGTTAAATGGGTCGAAGGCTTTAAATTCCTAGGTCAATCTCAATCAGGCCACTCTGTTGTTATGGACGGCAGCGGTGGTGCAACGGCGCCAAGCCCAATGGAAATGGTCCTTATGGCTGCGGGTGGCTGTAGCTCTGTTGATGTAGTAGATGGTTTGAAATCTGCGGGTCAAAGCATCACAAGCTGTAATGCAAAGCTAGAAACGACACGTCGTGAAACTGCGCCAAAGATCTTTACTGTGATTAATATTCACTTTGAAGTGTCTGGTGACAACCTTGATCCTGAGTTGGTTGCTAAAGTATGTGCTGATTCTCTAGAAAAATACTGTTCAGTATGCCTAATGTTGGGTGCTGGCGTAGAGATGACTCACAGCTGGGAAATTATCTAGTCTTCTGATTACAGCAAAGGCGGGCAAAGAAAAGGGCGGAGCACGTTGAGTGCTCCGCCTTAGTTATTTTGATTAAGGTAGAGTGCGATTATTCAGCAGTTTCTACGATAACTTCTTCTATTTGTACTTCTTCTTGATATTCGAAACCAGGGATCGTCGCTTCAACTCGACGGTTTTGAGCACGACCTTCAGCAGTATCATTTGATGCTACTGGGTTCTCTTCACCTTCACCTGTAGCTGTGATGCGGTCAGCATCAATACCTTGCTCTTCGATGTGTGCAGCTACTGCAGCGGCACGTTTTTTGGAGATCATCATGTTGTATTCAGCTGCACCTGTTGAGTCAGTGTGACCAACAACTTCAACTGTTGATTGAGGGTGAGCCTTCAGTACTTCAATTAATGGCACTAGTGCGATTTTTCCGTCTGTAGACAGCTCGGTACTGTTCGTCTCAAACATGCCTTGAGAGAAGCTTTCAGTGTGTGCTTTCGTCACAACAACTGTTGTCTTTTCTTCTTCCACAACGACTGGTTCTGTGATTGGCTCAGATGGTGCTTGTGTCATTGAAGCTGCGGCTGCGGCAGCAGCTGCCGATGCGGTAGTATTGCCTGTACCGAAGTTGTAGCTAAGACCTACAGTAACAAGGTTGGAGTTAAGATCTTGGATGATCTTATCGTCAAAATCATCGAAGTATTGATATTCAACTCGAAGTGCCCAATCGTCTGATAGCTGTTTCTCAGCACCGATACCTAGGGCTAATACAACGTCGTCTTCGTCGTCATGCATGATATATGCAGGACCTGCTTTGAAGAAAATATCAAATTCTTGTTTAATCGCTAATCGATACATTGGGCTCAAAGATATTGCTACGATAGAGTCGCTGTATCTTTGAGTTGCTCCATTATTGTTGAAGCTCGTGTCGTAATCACCTAAGTAATCGGCATTCAACTCAAGCGCGAGCGTATCAGTAAAGTTGTAGCCACCGTAAATACCACCCGCAACTGAATCATCTTCACAGTTCGTGCTGTCAACACAAGCACTGTCTAACCAACCCATACCTACTTTAGCACCAACATAAGTTGTTGCTGCGATTGACGGTGCAGCTGCTAAGCCTGAAGCGGCAACAACAGCGCACATGATTTTTGACAGTCTTTTCATAATTATTTCCTTGGATTAACTCTTATTGTTATCTGAACCTGCCAGTAAGACGATTACCTATTAGTTGATGACACTGCTTATAATAAGTAAATCAAAGCGTTGGTTCAGTTGAACCTCTTTTCTTCTCCGCAGTTATATTGTTAATCTGATTGAGTATTGGAGTCAATGAAATTGCTAACTATTGTATAGCTAATAAGTTTATTACTAATTAGCTGAATGTTTATATTTAACCTATAGATTATATATAATCATTTACAAATTATGTAGATAGTAAAATTAAGAAACTTGACCCATATCATATTTATAAAACTGAAAATCCCCATACAACATTCTGGTGTAAGGGGATTTGAATTAAAATTGATTAAATATGTATATTTTTGGATTTTATATTGCAGTTAGTTTTGTATTCTGTGGACGTTCGCCTGCCAGTAAACGCTTTTCGATATCTGCAATTACGGTTGGTAGATCGGCGATGGTGTCAACTAGATAGTGTGGGTTGGACTTGTTTAGCTTAACGCTGGCTTTTTCGCGAGCCGCTGCCAGTGTTGCTTCGTCTGCATCTAAGTATTCTTGATACGTTAATCCAGCCTCATTGCCAGATAGAACAAGGCCTACCGTCCACATGCCTGCGTTGTGGCCTTCATCAATGCCGGGTGCTGCGTCGTCTACTTTTACACACGCAGCAACGCTCGTCACACCTAGGTCGATTACGTTTTTAAGCGCCATGAATGGAGCTGGACGACCACCTTGAGGCAAGTCATCCGTTGCAACTACGTTGTCTGGTCGGTAGCCATAATCTGCAGCAGCAGGGATTAGCACATCCATTACTTCGCGTGGGTAACCAGAACAAGAGCCTATTTTTACGTTCTTTTCTTTTAGGGTATTCACGACTTCAATCGCGTTTAAAATTGGCGCTGCGTGGTCGGCTACTTTCGCTTTTTGAAGAGGCATGAATGCCGCGTAGATCGCATCAACGTCTTCGCTGGTCATTGAACGTCCGAATTGAGCATTCCAACGAGCGTCAACCGCTGGAATTCGCCCCACCGCTTGGATGTGATCCCATTTGCCGATACCCATTGGTTCACGTGCTTCTGCTAAGTCGATGTCAAAGTCGAAACCTTGCTTGAATGCTTCAACAAAAATACTGGTTGGAGCAAACGAGCCGAAATCAACGATAGTGCCAGCCCAGTCAAAGATAACCGCTTGGATAGGTGATGTTGTGTTCATAATAGTGTCCTATTTTTGTGTCACTCCCTGTTCAAATTACTGGAAGGACGAATGATTGTTTTAGGTTATTGGTTTAAATGTTGATTTAGAGAGTGAATTAAAGGTATTCAAAATCTTTGCAGACTTTTGCTATCGCTTTTTCGAAGACAGACAGAGCGACTTCTAGTTCGCTACGGCTGATGATCAATGGCGGGCTCAATTGAATCACGTTACCTTGTGACACCTTAAAGCTCAGGCCATCGTTCAGACACTGATAAAGGACGGCTTCTGCTTCATCGAACGCTCGGGTTTTGGTGATATGGTCAGTGACCAACTCCACGCCCCAAAGCAGGCCGATGCCACGAACGTCACCAATGACTGGGTATTTCTCTTTCATTTGCAGCAGTTGTTCACGAACGAATACGCTGTCCGCTTGCACTTTTTCAAGTAGGTTTTCTTGCTCAATCACTTCCATGGTCGCGAGTGCTGCCGCGCAGCCGATAGGGCTTTTCTCATGGGTGTAGTGACCAAGTGAGACTTGCGCTGCCGTGTTGTATTTGTCTTTGGTGACCATGGCTGCAATTGGAACCAAGCCGCCGCCAAAACCTTTACCGATACATAGGATGTCAGGTTCGATATCAAACGCTTGGTGAGTAAACCATTCGCCGCTACGACCCATGCCATTTGGGATGTCATCAATGATCAACATGACGTTGTGCTTATCACAGATCTCACGGACGCGTTTCCAATAAGCCTTACTTGGTACTTGAACGTCAGTGTTACGAACCGCTTCTGCAATAAAAGCTCCAATACCGCCTTCTTTTTCAATCACGTACTCTAGGTAATCTGCATAATGCACATCATATGCCGTCTCATTGTTATCGCCTGAGCTACACTCACTTAACGGAAAACTAGCGCGAAGCGATAAAGAGTCATTAAGGGGGAAAGCACCACGATAAGAGACTGCTGGTGGAATACGCTCTACGCCAGCCATTAACGGGCCCATGCCTTCGCGGAAACAGGATTCACCGCCGACAGAGATCGCATCCAGTGACGCGCCATGGAAGGAATCCCACAATGAAACGACTTTGAAATTGTTGGTGACATGTCGAGCAAGTTTAAGCGCCATGCCAATCACCGATGTACCACCTGGCGCAAACAACACACGGTTCAAATCACCACCACAGAGCTGTGTTAGCTTTTCAGCGCACTGGACGGCTGTTTCATTGGTAAAGCGACGCGGTGAAAACGGCAATGACGCCATTTGTTGAGTCACTTTATTAATGATGTGTGGGTGGCCATAACCTAACTGATGGACATTGTTGCCGTGAAAGTCCATGTACTTCTTGCCAGTCGCATCTTGAATGTAGATGCCTTCTGCGGCTTCAAGTGTGTCTAGGCAAGGTGTTGACATCGCTTGATGAAGAAATACGTCAGAGTCACGTTTTAACATTGCTTGAGTGGCATCATCGTTTAGCGACTCGTTCCATTTCTCACGCGCTGGTGTGGTGTTCACATCGCCTTCGCTTCGAAAGTGTGTCGCCTTTAGAACGGGCTCTTGATTGGTCGTCGTCATTATTTGATGTCCCAGTACATAGCGTTTTTCACTGCGCCAATGAGGGCTTCAATGTCAGACGGGTAAACTTCACCGATGTTACCGATGCGGAAGCAGTCTGCGTTTGAAACCTTGCCCGGATAAATCACAAACCCTTGCTCTTTCAAACGGTCATAGAATTCCTTGAATTGGTAATCGCTATGAATGGGGGAGTAAAAAGAGGTGATGATCGGTGAATGAAGGTCATCATTTAACAGAGGTTCAAAACCAAGAGAGCGCATACCTGCAACCAGTGTGGTTTGATTGGTTTGGTATCGAGCATGGCGAGCTTCGATGCCGCCTTCTTGTTCCAGTTCAAGCAGGGCTTGGTAAAAAGCACGCACTGTGTGAGTTGGAGAGGTGAATCGCCATTTACCGTGATTGCTTTCCATGCAGTGCCATTGGTCAAACAGATCAAGGCTTAATGAGCGAGCTTGGCCTTTGCACTTCTCTAGTTCCGATTGCTTGGCGATAACAAAGCCGAACCCCGGTACGCCTTGAATACATTTATTTGCCGAGCTGACCATGTAGTCGATGCCTAAGTCAGCAATATCCATAGGGATACCGCCAAAGCTCGACATCGCGTCAAGAATGACCGTTTTGTTGTGCTGCTTTGCCAATTTGGCAATGTCTTCAATTGGGTTCAGCATGCCAGTGGTGGTCTCACAGTGCACAATTGCGACGTGAGTAATGTCTGAATCCATGGCCAATGCCGTTTCCATTTCGTTCAAGTCAGGCTGTGATGTTTCACCTGGGGAAACGACATGGCATGGAATGTTTAAATAGTCTGCGATTTGAGCAATACGAGCACCATACGCACCGTTATCAACAACCAGAAGCTTACCGCTGTTAGAGATAACACTACCAATCGTTGCTTCAACTGAAGCCGTACCGCTACCTTGCATTAATACGCTTGTATATCCCGCTTGCTTAGTTGCCAAAGTCACTAGCTTGCTGCGAATCACTTCAACAACGTCTTTGTTGTATTCATCATCCCAAGTACACCAATCTTTTAGCATCGCTTGGCGAACGGTTTCAGAAGTAGATAGAGGACCCGGTGTCAGTAGTAAGTATTCGTTTCTCATGTTCAATTCTCGTGAAGTTCATTTTGGACTATACCAATGTTTGCGATTACTTTAACAACCAATTTAAACGGTCGTAAATAGCTCAAACACCATTTTCACAAAAGCTTCATATTAAAATGGGTCACTTGTCTTGAGAAAGCTTCCGATCTTTAAACTGCCATTTTTTGTTCATTTAATCGTCATAAAAGCCAGTTAGCTTAATACTCGAAATCTGGTACATACCACAGTTAAAGTGTGTGCTAACAACCTAAATGAATTTATGGATATAGAAGCCTCTTGATATGGCTTCTAGCTTCTAACCTTGGCATCGGGCCTGACTGGAGAAAATGATGAAAAACCGTTTTATGAAAGGATCACTTGCAGCATTAGTTACTCTATTAGCTGGTAATGCTCATGCAGCACAGGAAGTGACGGTTTACACCGCTTTTGAAACTGACATTTTAGCGAAATACAAAAACGCATTTGAAAGTGAAAACCCAGACATCCACATCAAATGGGTTCGTGATTCAACTGGAATCATGACGGCAAAACTATTGGCTGAGAAAAACAACCCTCGTGCAGAAGTGGTGTGGGGCCTTGCGGGTTCTTCAATGGCTCTGCTTAAAGAAGAGGGCATTCTTAAGCCTTACACACCTCAAGGTGTAGAAGCGTTGCGTACCAACCTTAATGATCCGCAATCTACTCAAGCTTGGTATGGCAACGATGCATTCTTCAATGCGGTTTGTTTCAACGAAGCGGTAGCGAAACAACTTAACCTACCAGCACCTAAATCTTGGGATGATCTAACCAAGCCTATCTACAAAGGTCACATTGCGATGCCAAACCCAGCGTCTTCTGGTACGGGTTACATGCAAGTGTCAGCGTGGCTACAAAACATGGGTGAAGACCAAGGTTGGAACTACATGCAGAAGCTAGACCAAAACATCGCTCACTACACGCACTCTGGTTCTAAGCCATGTGTTCAAGCGGGTATGGGGGAAGTGGCTATCGGTATTTCTATGGCGAGTCGCGGCGCTAAGCTGAAAACTCAAGGTGCGCCACTTTCTGTGATTACACCGGAAGGTATCGGTTGGGAATCTGAAGCAGTAGGTCTTGTTAAGCCCTCAGATGCAGCGCAGCGCGTGGTTGACTGGTCTATCTCTAAAGCAGCAAATGAGCTTTACATCGAAATGTACCCAGTTGTTGGTCACCAAGATGTCACAGGCAAAGCGAAGAACTTCCCGAACGTAGAGAAAAACATGGCAAACATGGATTTCGCTCGCATGGGTAGCGAACGTGCAGACGTATTGAAAACATGGTCTGAGAAGTTTGACGCTAAATCAGAGCCGAAATCTTAATCTATCGAGCTACTCAGTTAATTAACTATTGAGTTCATTAGAAGTTAGAAATCAGTAAAGGAAGGCTTCGGTCTTCCTTTTTTAGTTTTACGCCTTTAGGTTTTAAGTAAGGTACGATAAATGACAAAGCACTATTCATATTGGTTCAAACAAGCACTAGAAAAGGAATTTGGCAGCATAGACGTAGGTCTAGAATCCGCTAAACCGCTTCAAAAAGACGTTAACTGTGATATCGCCATTGTCGGCGGTGGTTACACTGGTTTATGGACGGCGATTTTAATCAAACAGCAGCAGCCTCAAAAACACGTTGTGGTGATTGAAAAAGGCTTATGTGGCAGCGGTGCTTCTGGTGCCAACGGCGGGTGTATGTTGACGTGGTCGACTAAGTATCCAACGCTGAAAAAGCTCTACGGGAAAGAGCAAGCGAAATGGCTGGTTAAAGAATCGGAAAAGGTCATTTACGAGATCGAAGCTTTCTGTAATGAACACAACATCGACGCGCATCTGTATCGCAGCGGCACTTATTACACGGCAACCAATGAAGCGCAAAAAGGTGGAATGGAGCCTGTTGTGAATGAGTTGGTCAAGCAAGGCATAAATAGTTGGAAGAAGTGTGACAACTCTTTGCCTGATAAAGCGGGATCGGATCGTCATATTGAAGGGTATTACTCGGAAGCTGCGGGCAGTGTGCAACCCGCTTTATTGGCGAGAGGGTTACGCCGAGTTGCTATTGAACTAGGTATCGAAATTCACGAAAACACAGAAATGACGTCGCTCGATTATGGCTCTCCAGCTCGAATCCAAACTAAGGGCGGATCTGTCTTTGCCGATAAAGTGATCTTGGCACTCAACGCATGGATGCTCGATCATTTCAAAGAGTTCAAACGCAGCATTGTGGTTGTCTCGTCAGACATGGTGGTGACTAAGCCAATCCCAGAAAAACTTAAGCAGTTTGGTCCCGAGAAAGGGGCAGCGGTGGTGGATTCACGTATCTTTGTTCACTATTACCGAGACACCCAAGACGGGCGGCTCATGCTAGGCAAAGGTGGCAACAAATTCTCGTTTGCGAATCAGGTTGAAAGCATGTTTAACCAAACGACCAACTATCTGCCGATTCTCAATCAATCTTTCCAAAAACTGTTTCCTAAACTGGAACAAAGTGAATTCGATTACAATTGGTCGGGTGGCTCAGACCGTTCTGTCACAGGATTGCCATTTTTCGGTAATCTAAAAGGCCAAAACAACGTCTATTATGGGCTTGGTTACTCAGGTAATGGTGTTGCTCAAACTCGTATGGGCGGAAAGATTCTGTCATCAATGGTACTCGGAACCGATAACGCTTGGACGTGCTGCGGACTAACCAAAGGACCGCTTGGTCATTTCCCGCCAGAGCCATTCCGTTGGGTGGGTGCAATGATGGTGCGTGATGCGGTACGAAGAAAAGAGAACGCGGAAGATTCTGGTAACATGCCATTATGGCTAGATAAGCAATTGGCAAAGCTGGCTGGTGCGGCAGGTAAAGCCGACAAGGTAGAGTAAATCTGTCGTTTAGATTTTTTCTCGCCCGCTAAGTCTGACTTGGAAGTTAAATTTGATTTGAAGTGAGAATTGATATGACGACCCCGCTGTACGTATTTGATCTAGATGAAACACTCATGGACGGAAACAGTGCCATGATTTGGAATGAGTTTTTGGTTGAAAAGGGCTTAGCGAGTGAACCTAGCTTTTTGAACGAAGAACGCCGGCTTATTACGCTGTACGTTCAAGGTATGCTTAATGAAGACGCTTACCTCGAATTTGCTACTCGCTCTCTAGCAAATAAGACACATCAAGAGGTGTGTGCTTTATTAGAAGAGTGTATTGATAGCAAAGTACTGAGTAGGATCCTTCTTCAAGTGATGCAGGGGAGCTGGTCTTCCAAAATACAAGGGCAGACGATGGTGATTATCTCTGCCATCGTTTCGTTCATTCCTGCCTGTGTAGCGAAAAAGCTCAATATTCCGAATGCAGTCGGCATCGAATTAATGGAAGAGTCTGGTCAATATAGTGTTAAAGTTCTGGGGCTTCCAAATCACCCGTACGGTAAGATTGTGAGTTTTAAAGAGTGGCGCACAGCATTTGATCACCAACAAGGCCTCTGTGGTTCAATTAACGACTTGCCTCAATATGATTTGGCCGATCGTCCCCATTTAGCTAATCCACATGAACGTTTAAGCACTCGAACAGATTCTATTCCGTGGTGTGCGGTGTACTGAGCTTAGCCATTGGCAGGAACTATTGCTATTAGAGATTATTGTTATTAAAGACTATGGCTATTTGGCGGTAAAAAGTACGTTAGTTTTCATCGCCAAATCCCCTTCGAGTGGTAAGCACTTTGCTATAAGTTATTAAACATTAGGACTTGTTTAATGCGTATTTTTTCCCGTTAGAATGAATTTTATTTCTGCAATATAACTGTCACTTAGCTTCTATAAATTTGTCACTCAACTGCAATATTCAAAGTTTAAATTTGGTATATACCATATGAAGAGTGCTGTAGTATGAGCAACCAAACTTATTTGAATATTGAAAACGTTGTAAAGCAATTTGGCCAATTTACAGCGTTGAAAGACATCTCCTTATCGATCGAAAAAGGTGAATTTGTCTGTTTCCTTGGCCCGTCTGGCTGTGGAAAAACCACCTTATTGCGTGCGATTGCAGGTTTAGATTTACCAACTTCAGGCTCTATAGAGCAAAACGGTAATGACACAACCTTCTTGCCGCCAGAAAAGCGCGACTTTGGCATCGTGTTCCAGTCTTACGCACTGTTCCCGAACCTTACGGTGGAAGATAACATTGCGATTGGCCTTAAAAACCAAGGTATGTCGACCAAAGAAGCCCTCGAGACGGTGGAATCTTGGCTAGAAACCATCGGTTTACCAACGTCGGCTCAAAAATTCCCGAATCAGCTGTCTGGCGGACAACAGCAGCGTGTGGCTTTGGCTCGCGCTTTGGCACTGTCTCCGGGCTTGCTACTGCTTGATGAACCGCTGTCTGCATTGGATGCAAAAGTACGAACACACTTGCGCGACGAGATCTGTCAATTGCAGCGTAAATTAGGCATCACCACAATCATGGTGACGCACGACCAAGATGAAGCCTTGACCATGGCCGACCGCATTGTGGTAATGAATCATGGAGTTATCGAGCAAGTCGGGGCTCCACAAGAGATATACCAAAAACCAGTAAGCCGTTTTGTGGCTGAGTTTGTGGGCAGTATGAACTTCATTCAAGCGTCTGTAGCAGCTCAAGGCAAGATGCGTATTGCTGAGTCTATGTTGCCATTGCCTGGGCTAGATAACTTAGAACCAAAGCAGGGTGATGTGTTTGATATCGCGGTTCGTCCAGAGCAAATCCAGTTTGTTGATCGTTTTAATGAGTCCTTACCGGTTCGAATCGTATCAAGTGAATTCTTAGGGGCGTTTTATCGCGTTGAGTGTCAATTGCAACATGACTCAACCGCGAAAGAGATCATCGTTGATGTATCAGTCAAAGAGTTCAACCGATTGAAGCTGCGTCGCAGTGATATTCGTTATGTGGCTTTTGACCAAGAAGGCCTAAGAGCTTACCCATCGAAAAGCTTGCAAGTGATGAAAGACGAGGCAGCCTAATCAATCATGGAATCGACTCAAATTATGCAATCTAATCTGCTATTTCAACGACGAGTACAACCTTTTCTTGCTCGGTTGAGTAAAGACAACGTTATCCTATTTGGGCTGTTGGCATTTTTGTCTGTAGTCATGACACTGTTTATTCTGATGCCGTTGTGGGCAATGCTGAAAAAGAGTGTTCAAAACGCAGATGGCGAATTTGTCGGTTTGCAGAATTTCGCGACGTATTTCGCGTCTCAAAGCCTGTGGCAATCCGTCGGTAACACCTTCACGTTGGGCTTGTTGGTAACGACAGTGGTTGGCGTTTTAGCGTTTGGTTATGCCTATGCTTTGACTCGTTCATGCATGCCTTTTAAGGGACTATTTCAGGTATTAGGTTCTGCGCCGATTCTTGCTCCGTCACTACTTCCGGCGATCAGCCTGATCTTCCTATTTGGTAACCAAGGTATCGCCAAAGAAGTCTTGGGCGGTAACTCGGTATACGGCTTGATTGGTATCTCACTCGGCTTGATATTTTGGACTTTTCCACACGCCTTGATGATTCTAACCACTTCACTCAGAACGTCCGATTCTCGTCTTTATGAGGCAGCACGCGCACTGAATACGTCATCGCTCAAAACCTTCTTCATGGTGACCTTACCTGCAGCCAAATATGGCTTGATCAGTACTTTGATCGTGGTGTTTACGTTGGTGGTATGTGACTTTGGTGTGCCAAAAGTGATTGGCGGCAGCTACAACGTTTTATCGACGGACATCTTTAAACAGGTGGTTGGCCAGCAAAACTTCTCGATGGGTGCGGTAACCAGTATCTTGTTGCTGTTGCCTGCATTGCTCGCGTTTACGGTTGATCGCTGGGTGCAAAAGAAACAGAAGAGCTTGTTTGATACTCGTTCTGTTGCGTACCAACCAGAGCCAAATACGATGCGTGACGGCTTGTGTTTCCTTTACTGCACGATCATCTCTGCTGCTGTCGTTATCGTGTTGGGCATGGCGATATATGGTTCTATGGTCACCTTCTGGCCTTGGAACAAAGCGCTTACACTGAACAACTACAACTTCGCAGAAATGAGTACTTATGGTTGGACTCCGTTCTTCAATTCTCTGACGCTTGGCGCATGGACTGCCATTATCGGTACCGTATTGATTTTCTTGGGTGCGTACTGCATTGAGAAGGGCAGAGCATTTGGTCCTGTTCGTCAGGCGATGCAGATGCTCAGTGTTGTGCCGATGGCGGTTCCGGGGATGGTGTTAGGTTTGGGCTACATCTTCTACTTTAATGACTTAAGTAACCCACTCAACTTCTTGTATGGAACAATGGCGTTCTTGGTGATCAATACCGTGGTTCACTACTACACGGTAGGGCACATGACGGCGTTAACGGCATTAAAACAGCTGCCTTCGGAAATTGAAGCCACCGCGGCCTCGGTTAACCTACCGCAATACAAGTTGTTCTTTAAGGTGACGGTGCCCGTTTGTCTGCCTGCGATTTTAGATATTGCGACATACCTGTTTATTAATGCACTTACCACGACATCTGCGGTAGTATTCTTGTATTCTACCGACACGATACCTGCGTCGGTTTCAGTCATGAATATGGATGATGCGGGGCAAACGGGTGCAGCAGCAGCCATGGCGGTAATGATCATGATATCTGCAGCGAGTGCGAAGTTGATTCATATGCTAATCAACAAGTTATTCGAGAAGCGCACCCAAGCTTGGCGTAAACGTTAGCGAACCATTTTATATTGCAGTTGGCCAAGGAGTGGCTGACGACAAGAACAAGAATGAAAGGAAATGAAGTGCAGTACGTAAAAATCAAAGATGTCATTGTAGAGCAGATAGAGTCGGGGATGTTAACGCCACGACAGAAGCTGCCTGCAGAACGTAAACTGGCTGAGTCGTTTGATACGACACGAGTTACGTTACGCGAAGCCTTGTCTTCACTTGAAGCGGAAGGACGCATTTATCGAGAAGACCGTCGTGGTTGGTTTATCTCGCCGGCGCCGCTTCGCTACAACCCGACACAAACATTGAATTTCACCAACATGGCTCTCTCGCAGAATCGTAAGCCAAAAACAGAGTTAGTAGCAGCGAAAGGAATGTTAGCAACCAAGGAAGCAACTAAGCTTCTTGAGTTACAACCTTTTTCAGATGTTTATCGTGTAGATAGAGTTCGCTACCTTGAAGACAGGCCTGTTGTGTATGTGACGAACTACATTCGACCAGAGTTGTTTCCTAACTTGCTCGATTATGATCTGTCCAAATCACTGACGGACATCTACCGCGAACACTTTGGCGTGGTGTATCAGAAGATCCGTTACCGTGTGAGTACAACGTCTTTGCTGGGTGAAACAGCGCAAGCACTGCGTGCGACTTCTGGCTCTCCTGCAATGGTTGTCGAGCGTGTTAACTACAATCAAAACGGCGATTTGATTGACTGCGATATTGAGTATTGGCGTCACGACGCGATCAGTATCGAGTCGATAGCGCAGTTAGAGCGTTAGTCGTACGTTAGAACGCTGGCACATCTCACTTTAGGGATTTGCCCAACTGGAATAATCAAAGGTCTCTTATCTGGAGGCCTTTTTTATCCTCTGTTTTCAGCGACTGCTTTTATCAGTCAATAAGTTAGGAATGAAATGGAATTCTCTGCCATCATCATCGTGATTATTTCGGCTCTGCTGCATGCGGGTTGGAATGTCCTAGGTAAATCAAATCAAGGTTCTGGCTCATCTTTCTTCTTAGCGTCAGGCTTTGCCGCTGCCGCGATTCTTACTCCCTATTTGATTTGGTATGTCTACAGCGTCGGCTTTGCAAACATCACAATTCTATTCTGGCAATTGCTCTTCTTGAGTGGCATTTGCCAAATCATCTACTTAATCGGTTTAGGCATCGCCTATAAACAGGCCGATATTGGTGTTATCTACCCAATGGCACGAGCGCTGCCTGTGTTAATGGTTGGTTTGGGTACAGTGTTGATTGGCTATGAGTTGTCATTGAATCAATGGATTGGCTTTGCACTGATCACATTAGGCTGTTTGTTTGTTCCACTGAAACAGTTCTCTGAGCTGAGGCTCAAGGCCTACCTGAACCTCGGTGTGCTGTGGGCACTCATCGCCGCTATTGGCACCACAGGCTATTCCATTATTGATAAAGAAGCGCTTCTGTTATTGGAGCCGTTAAGCACACCTTCTATTACTAATAAACACACGGCGATTTTCTACCTAGGTATTCAATTTTGGGCGATCGTAATTCCGCTGAGTATTTGGTTGTTGGTGACCAATCAAAGAGTCGAGTTTACCAACGCATGGATACTACGTAAAAAAGCCACGGTTGCAGGCATTATGATGGCATCGACTTACGGTTTGGTGTTGTTTGCGATGACCATGACAGAGAACGTCAGCTTGGTGGTGGCACTTAGGCAAGTAAGCATCATCTTCGGCGTCGTGATGGGGATCTACTTTTTAAAGGAAAAGTGGCACATGACTCGCGGTGTAGGCGTCATTTTTATCATTGCTGGTTTAGTTATCTCACTGAATTAAAAAGAAATTAAAATACACTTCTAACTTATAATGTGACTTTTCAGTCACATTTTCATTATTGATAGCAAACGTTTTACTAATGTTAAAGATGTGATCCTTCTCATAGACAAAGCTGTTAAGTTACCGGTAACATTCATCTTAACGTTACCGGTAACATATAACAACAAACCGGACTCTGTGAAACTCATAAGGATACCCAAATGAAAGCTCTGACTAAAACGCTGATCGCTGCTTCCCTCACTGGCCTATTTGCTACTTCAGCAATGGCTGCAGACTTCAAACTTAAGATTCAATCTTCAGATCCATCTGGTGATTTGAACTTCAAGGTTCAGCAGAAGTGGGCTGAGCGCGTAGAAACGATGTCTAACGGACGTATCGACATTGATCTTCTTCCTGTAGGCGCTGTGGTTAAGCACACTGAAACGCTAGGCGCGATCAAAATGGGCATCTTAGATGGTCATATCACAGCAACGGGTTACTTTTCTGGTAAAGATCCAGCATTCGGCCTAATCGGTAACATGGTGGGTGCATGGTCAGACACAACACAACTGCTTCAGTACATGAACTACGGTGGCGGTAACGAACTAATGACTGAGCTTTACAAGCCTTACGGTGTTCAGTTCGTTGGTGCTTCAACAACAGGTGTTGAGTCTTTCATCTCTAAAAAGCCAATTGACGGTGTTGCGGATCTTAAAGGTCTTAAATTGCGTGCGCCTGAAGGCTTAGTACAACAAGTGTTTGCAGCAGCGGGTGCGACTCCAGTAAACCTTCCGGGTTCTGAAGTATTTACCGGTCTTAGCAAGGGTGTAATTGATGCTGCGGACTACACAGTATTCTCGACAAACCAAAAAGCGGGCATGAATGACATTGCGACTCACCCAGTTCAACCGGGTTTCCACTCGCTACCGTTAATCGATATCTCTGTTTCTCAAAAGAAATGGGACAAGATGCCTGCGGATCTACAAACGATTCTACAAACATCCGTGCGTGACTTCTCTTACGACATGACGACTCAGCTAAAAATGGCTGACCAAGCGGCACTTAAAGAAGCTCAAGCGAACCCAGAAATCACAGTTCATGACTGGTCTCAAGAAGAGCGTAAGAAGTTCCGTGAAATTGCAAAAGGTCAATGGAAAGTCTTTGCAGAGCGTTCTGACAACGCAGGGAAAGTTTACACTTCCGTTACCGTGTTCCTAGAAGAAAACGGCCTACTGTAATTCAAACCTAGCTTATTGATGGGGGAGGGCATTGCTCTCCCTTTTCTCTCAGGAAATTTGGCTCATGACAGACAAAACCCCTCACGCACCAGCTGAAAACGATGAAAAGCCAAGAAACGGCCTTGATCGTCTTATCATAAAATTCAGTAACTTAGTTAGCTGGCTGTTCATCTTCACTGTATTGATCTCATTTTACGAAGTTGTGATGCGTTATGCATTTGATGCCCCGACCACATGGGTACACGAAACGGCTTCATTTATCGGTGGCTCCCTATTCATTATCGGCGGCATCTACGCTTTCGCGGCTGATAAGCATGTACGTGTTGTTCTTATCTACGATTCAGTGTCTAACCAAACACGTAAGTACCTTAATCTTGTTCACCACACAGTTGGCTTGGCCTTTGCTGGCATGCTGGCTTACGCGGCTTACTTCACAGCAGAAGAAGCATGGTTTGCACCTTGGGGTGAATTCCGCTTAGAGACATCAGGCTCAGTGTTAAACGCACCTTATCCTGCGTTGCTGAAAGGTCTGATCTTTGTCGTTTTATGTGTTCTTGTTGTCCAGTTTGTATTGCACCTAATCCAAGAGTTGATGGGTCTAAGGAAGAATGACGATGTTTGATTTATCTTCTATTGGTATCGCATGGGGCAGTTTGCTCATGCTGGTTATGATGATTGGTTTGCTACTCACGGGTATGCAGCTGGCCTTCGTAACAGGTTTTGTCGCGATTTTCTTCACCCTATGTTGGTTTGGCCCTGATGCCTTGCCTTTGATTGCGAGCCGCACTTACAGCTTTGCTTCTGGTTATGTATTCCTCGCCGTCCCAATGTTCGTATTGATGGCGGCTCTCTTAGACCGTTCGGGTATCGCGCGTGACCTGTTTGATGCCATGAAATCTGTTGGCCGTAAAGTTCGCGGTGGCGTTGCGGTACAAACGTTACTAGTTGCGGTTCTATTGGCTTCAATGTCGGGCGTTATCGGTGGTGAAACGGTACTACTTGGTATTCTCGCTCTGCCTCAAATGCTTCGCTTGGGTTACGACCGTAAGCTTGCTATCGGTACAACCTGTGCGGGTGGTGCGTTAGGCACCATGCTTCCACCAAGTATCGTATTGATCATCTACGGTATGACAGCCAGCGTATCGATTGGTGACTTGTTTAAAGCATCTTTTTTACCAGCGTTTATCCTTGCGGGTTGTTACATCGGCTACGTATTGATTCGTTGTAAGCTAAACCCTTCTCTCGCGCCTATTCCAAGTGATGATGAGACAGAAGAAGACATTGCAAATCAGCCTAGCTACTTCAAGGCTCTGTTCTTCCCACTGCTTTCAGTAGCAACTGTTCTAGGCAGTATCTACACCGGCATCGCGTCAGTAACAGAAGCTTCTGCTTTAGGTGTGGTGGGTATTATGATCAGTGCACTGATCCGTGGCGAACTGAACTTCAACATGCTGAAAGAGAGTGCCATGGCAACCATGCGTACCTGCGGCATGATCATGTGGATTGGCATCGGTGCAAGTGCACTGGTAGGTATCTACAACTTGATGGGCGGTATTGATTTTGTTGAAGAAACCATCCTTGCCCTAAGTGGCGGCAACGCAACAGTAACGCTGCTAATCATGATGGCTATCTTGTTGGTTTTAGGCATGTTCCTTGATTGGGTCGGTGTGGCGCTTCTAACAATGCCAATCTTCGTTCCAATCATTACAGGCCTTGGTTTTGACCCAGTTTGGTTTGGTGTTGTGTTCTGTCTCAACATGCAGGTGTCTTTCTTGTCGCCACCGTTTGGCCCTGCGGCATTCTACCTAAAATCGGTCGCACCAAAAGACATCAGCTTGGGCGAGATATTTACCTCACTACTGCCGTTCATTGCACTTCAAGTCTTGGTTCTGGGGCTGGTTATTATCTTCCCTCAGCTAGCACTTTGGTGGCAATAACAGTAAAGGTCCTTGAGCGGATTTAGTATTCGGGGACCGATCAGCAGCAACATAAGTTTAACTATTAGATTCGATTGTCAGCCCCAGTTTTGGTTGGGGCTTAGGGAAGGCTTGCCTTATGAAAAGCAAAAAAATACTCGTGATGGGCGTATCTGGATGCGGAAAAAGCCTGATTGGTAGCCGTATCGCAGAAGCATTAACGCTCCAGTTTTTTGATGGCGATGATTTCCATCCGCAAAGCAATGTAGAAAAGATGCGTCAAGGTATTCCACTGACAGACGACGATCGTCAAGGATGGCTGGAAACACTGAATAAGCAATATATCGAACAACCAAGCGCAGTGATTGCTTGCTCGGCACTAAAGCCGCAATACCGCGATATTCTGCGCAACAACAATGAAGATTTGGTGATTGTGTACCTACAGGGCAGTTTCGATACGATTTGGAATCGTCACAAAGCTCGTGAAAATCATTACTTTAATGGTCAAGAAATGTTGAAAAGCCAGTTTGAAACCTTGGTTGAACCTGATCTAGATGAAGCATTATTTGTCGATATCTCACAAGATGTCGAGCAAGTAGTAGAAAGTGCAGTTAAACAAATTAAGCAGATAGGCTAAACCATGACTCAGATAAAAAATGACATCGCTATGATTGGCTTAGGGGTGATGGGTAAGAGCTTAGCACTCAACCTGCTCGATAATGGATTTAACGTTGCTGGCTTTGATTTAAGCGCTGACAACATTGAGCGTGCGAGTTCAGAAGCAAAGCAGCTTAATGAATCCTTTGACGGCAAAGGTCAGTTCACCAAAGGCACGAGTCTTGAACATGTGTTGCAGAGCTTAGCAAAACCGCGTGTAATCGCACTGTCGGTTCCTGCTGGAAAGCCCGTTGATATCGTCGTGAATAATCTGCTTGATGCCGGTTTGGAGAGCGACGACATTGTTATCGATACGGGTAACAGCTTATGGACTGATACCGAGACACGTGAACAGAATTATAAAGGTAAGCTCCGTTTCTTCAGTACCGCGGTTTCTGGTGGCGAAGAGGGGGCTCGTGTTGGCCCAGCATTGATGGCGAGTGGTGACCCGTCTGCTTGGCAATATGTGAAGCCGATGTGGGAAGCAATTGCTGCAAAAGTGGATGCAAATGGTTTGCCTGTTGCCCAATTTGAAGTGGGTGAGGCATGCGCGGCGTATGTTGGCCCTTCTGGTACTGGGCACTACGTTAAGATGGTGCATAACGGCATTGAATACGCCGATATGCAGCTTATCTGCGAAGTTTATCAGTTCATGCGTGGTGTGCTTGAAATGCCTGCTCAAGAGATTGGCCAAGTCTTTGAACAATGGAATAATGGTGTACTTAATAGTTACCTGATGGAAATCAGTGCCGATATTCTTCAGCATGAAGATGTGGTGACGGGTAAGCCATTCGTTGAGGTCGTGCTAGATAAAGCTGGGCAGAAAGGCACGGGATTGTGGACGGCGGTTAATAGCCTTCAAGAAGGTTGCCCAACGCCAACCATTGCACAAGCGGTTTACGCGCGTGCGATGAGCGGTCAAAAATCACAACGTGTCCAGGGAAGTCAGCTTTTAAAAGGTAATATTGCTGATGCGAACTTGTTAGATAAAACAGAAGTGATTTCTGAACTTCACGATGCTCTGTATTGCGCCAAACTGTGCGTTTATGCGCAGGGCTTTGATTTGTTGAAAACAGCGTCAGACAAAGAAGGTTGGAACCTAGATTTCACTCAAATAGCAAAAATCTGGCGAGCGGGGTGTATTATCCGTGCGGCTTTCTTGCAAAGTATTACAGCGGCTTACCAACAAAATAATGAGCTAGCGAACCTGTTGTTTGATGAGGCTTTCATCAAACAAGTGGAAGAGCGTGAGCTGGCTTGGCGTATTGCGGTAGCGAACTCCGCTTTGTTTGGTGTGCCGATGCCGGGGATAAGCTCAGCATTAAGCTACTTCGACTCTCTGCGCTGCGAAGTGTTACCTGCGAACTTGCTGCAAGCGCAGCGTGACTATTTTGGCTCTCATACCTATTCAAGAGTCGATAGAGAGGAAGCTGAAAAATTTCACGTAACTTGGAGTCAGTCTCCAAGAACTGAAGTAAAAGTTAATACCTAAATGATGTATAACGCCCTCGCCATGAGGGCGTTATTGTTTGCACCGGAAGTAACAATAGATAGATCTTTTTTATGTTCTTGTCGTTGCATCAACCTTTTGTTAGATAAGGCTTCAAATTCCAAGTCAGTTGGATACACTGTTACCAGTAACATAACTCAAAAATAATAACTATTAATTATGTCGAATAAGAAAAAACGCCCTACATTACAAGATGTTGCCAACCTAGTTGGCGTAACTAAAATGACGGTGAGTCGCTGTTTACGTGATCCTTGCCAGGTATCAGAAGCTTTGCGAGATAAGATTAACGCAGCAGTCGATGAGCTGGGTTATATCCCTAATCGTGCCCCAGATATTCTTTCTAACGCCAAAAGTAATGCGATCGGCGTTTTAGTTCCCTCGTTAACCAACCAAGTTTTCGCTGAAGTGATCCGTGGTATTGAGCAAGTGACGGCACCAGCAGGTTATCAAACCATGATTGCCCACTATGGCTATAGCCCTGAGTTGGAAGAGCAGAGCATTGCTTCGCTGCTCTCTTACAACGTTGATGCGATTATCTTGTCAGAAAACGTTCACACCGATAGAGCTAGAAAAATGCTACAAACGGTCTCGATCCCGGTGATTGAAATCATGGATTCGGTGTCTCCAAGGATTGAACAAGCGGTTGGCTTTGATAACTTCGAAGCCGCTAGGGCGATGACTAAAACCATACTCGACAGAGGGCGGACGAATATCGCTTATTTAGCTGCTCGCATGGATGAGCGTACTCGCTTAAAAATGGCAGGCTATGAACATGCGATGCAAGAGGCCGATAAAGTGCCAGTAACATTGCAAACAGAAGACGCGTCCTCGTTTACTTTAGGCGCTAAATTGATTGGCGATTTACTCGAGAAGCACCCTGAAGTGAACGGTATCTTTTGTACTAACGATGACTTAGCTATTGGTGCTTTCTACGAGTGTGTAAGGCGTGGTATTCAAGTACCTGAACAGATGGCGATTGCAGGCTTCCATGGGCACGACATCACAGTGGCGATGACGCCTCGTTTAGCCACGGTGGTAACACCAAGAGAGCAGATTGGTAAAGTCGCTGCGCAGCAAGTGGTAGCGCGTTTACAAGGAAATAAAGAGTGGGTTGCGAAGCTGGATCTTGGTTATGAGATTGAAATCGGTGAGAGTATTTAGTTTGTATTATGCTTTGCTTTGACGGGATTAAAGCCAAACGCCCTTAACGATAGACATATCGTTAAGGGCGTTTTTATGTGCTAAGTGTTCGCTGAACGTTTTCAAAGGTGCTTAAGATCAGTCGTAGTAAACGACTGGTCATCCTAGCTTGCTAAAGCTTGCGTATCTTGTTGTTTCAATACTTTATGGCCATCTTCAGTGACGCCACGTTTCCAGTAGCTGCTGATATAGATGTTTTCTTTCGCTACGTCTTTTTCGTTTCTGAAGTACTGTCTCAGTTCACGCATGCTTTCAAACTCACACGCCGTCCATACTGAAACTTGGCCCTCTAACCATTCTGTGTTGCGCACAGTTCGTGAAAGGGTGTCTGAAGCTTCATCTGCGATTAACCAAGTGACCTTGATACCTTGTGGCGCTTCAAGTGTTTGCTTGTCTTGTTCAGAATTAATTTGAACAACAGCGTAACCCGTTGCTGATTCTGGAAGTGTTTTTAATTTGGCTGAAAGAGCAGGCAGTGACGTCATATCTGCCACTAAGAAGAACCAATCCGACTCAAGGTTTAGCCCTTGAATCAAGCCAGGGCCAACCACTGAAATAGTATCGCCCACTTGTGCGTTCATTGCCCATCTTGCAGCAAAACCACATTGCAAATCTGTGGTGATATGGCGAACGAAATCAACCTCGATAGAGTTTTCGTCAGGGTGGTATTGACGAACCGTGTAGGTACGCATGGTTGGACGATCACCGTCATTCAATTGGCTTAAATCAGTTGAGCCTAAAGGAGAGAATAAAAGCTTGATGTATCCGCCGGCACACTCTGTTGGGTATTGACTTAATCCCTCACCGCTAAGCGTTATACGTTGCATGTTCGGTGTGATTGTTGAGGTTTGACTAACGGTTAATGTGATAGGACTAGGTTTGCTCATGAAAGGCTCTCTTAGGGTTTGATTTTCACATCATAATCCTGAATAAGATAACACTCAATAGTAATAATTATCATTTACCTTTATTTACACAAGCGTGACGCATTTTGAATCATTCCTTTAGCTCGAAAGTCATCGACAAAAAAAGTTTATCGCGCCTTTATAGGGAAACCTCTTTGATCTTTAGAAAAAAAGCCAGTTGTTGGCTGGCTTTGTCTGGATAGTTAGCACTGTTAGAAGTTAGCTTATAAGAATGCAGTTTTGGTATAGGCTTTTCTTACAGTGGTTTCTAACAGTCTCGGTTTCTATCAGTTAATCATTTTTAATTTGTGCTATTCACAAGGCGGCGCCATATGGATCACTGCCAAGCCACCTAAAGAAGTCTCACGGTATTTCTTGTTCATATCTTTACCCGTTTGATACATAGTCTCGATCACTTTGTCCAAAGAGATAAGGCACTTGCTGGTACGTTTCAACGCCATGCGTGATGCGTTAATAGCTTTCATTGCACCCATTGCATTACGCTCAATACACGGCACTTGGACAAGCCCACCAATTGGATCACATGTCATGCCCAGTGAGTGCTCCATTGCGATCTCAGCAGCAATACAGATCTGTTCGTTGCTACCACCACGTAATGCAGTTAAGCCTGCAGCAGCCATTGATGAAGATACGCCGACTTCACCTTGACAGCCAACCTCAGCACCAGAAATAGACGCATTGGTTTTGTAAAGAATGCCGATCGCACCAGATACTGCTAAGAAGTCTTTAAGCTGTTTTGTATCAAGTTCTTTGATGAAGCGATGGTAATACATTAACACGGCTGGAATAACACCGGCAGCACCATTGGTTGGAGAAGTTACCACTTGTCCGCCAGCCGCATTTTCTTCACTTACTGCAAAGGCGAACAGGTTGATCCAATCCATGATCTCCATGGGATCGCTTTCGATGGAAGCATTGGCCTCAAGCTTTTTCAAAAGTGCAGGGGCACGGCGCGTGACCTCTAGGCCACCATCGAGAATACCTTCGGTATCAAAACCTCGCTGCATGCAAAGTGACATCACCTTCCAGATCTGGTCGGCTTTTTGGTCAATGACATCCATATCTTGGAACGAAATTTCATTACGCAGGATTAAACCACCCAGGCTGAGACCATTTTGTTCCGACAACTCCAACAACTGATCGGCAGAAGAAAAAGGGAACTCTACTTTTGTTTCGGACTCTTTTTTTCCGTGTTGTAGTTCGTCAGCCGTTGCGATGAAACCACCACCAATCGAGTAGTAAGTTTCCATTTCTAGAAGGCTGCCGCTTGCATCAAAGGCTGAGATAGTCATGCCGTTTTCGTGAAGTGGAAGGTTAGTTTTGTGGAATAGTAAGTCGCTTTCTACGTTGAAGTGAATTTCATGGTTACCGCTAACCATGAGAGATTTGTCTTCGATCGCTTTACGCATTGCTAAATTAGCGCTGGTTATTTTGATAGTATCAGGGCGGTTGCCAAGTAGACCTAACAGCGTTGCACGATCGGTGTGGTGACCGATACCTGTTAGCGACAGTGAACCGTATAGGTCGATCTGAATACGAGCAACTTGTTCAAGTACAGATTCAATTTTTTGTGTAAAATTAAACCCAGCGATCATTGGTCCATTTGTATGGGAGCTGGAAGGCCCGACCCCAATTTTATAGATATCAAAAATAGACAGCATAGTAACTTCCTGTGAAGACGGTTCGATGAACGAACTCTGGTTAAATTTTGTTTTGTTAGCTTTATTTCTTTGAGTGAGACAAATGCTAACAAGCATAGGTGGTGAAACTCAAGATCGTGCTATTTTTGCTTTACAGTGGCACGTGGCTCTCGTGTGTGATTTATGATACTGCTATTAATAGTGAGCATTATTGTAAGCAACATGTAAGAACTTAAAAATACTTTTGTTAACAGGTATTGTATACATAATTCACTCCATCAGAACACCAAAACGAGACTTGAACATAAAATGAGCATTAATCACCTCCTTATTGTGCTGGGTAAGCGACTTAATGAGAACAAATTGACTGATGAAGGAATGAGTCGAATTGATGCTTTAGTTGATTATCTTACGGTCGAATCTAATCAGAAACTGGCGGTTGCATTTTGCGGTGGGGTGACCAAAGGCCAAACCCGATCAGAAGCGGATGTGATGTACCAATATTATCGAAAACTTGAAGATCAGCGTGAGTATCCGTTCACCTTAGGGGCTATTTTACTGGAGAAGACATCGACAAGTACGGTTGAGAATATTCAGAATTTGGCCTCAGAAATGATTGAAAGCGGTCTGTTTACGCGTGGGCAAAATGTGAAGGTGACGTTTGTTTCCAATGACTACCACTTACAGCGTATTTTCGAAGTTCAAGCGTTGATGGATGAACAAGGCTTGCTTAAGGTTCTGGTTGAGGAGTGTTCTTCGCTTGGGATCGAATTTCAAGTAGACCGTCGGCTAGATGCTCATGTTGCGGTGCCATACCCTCATCAAAGTGTTCAGGGGCATTTGTTTTTATTGATGGATGTACTGACGACTTATCGAGTCTATCTTGAAGGTGTCTGCGCGGGGGTATTTCAGCGAGATTTAGAGTCAGTAAGACAAGAACCAGAAAGGCTCTCTTTAGAAGCCTTAGTTGTTGTAAAAGAGCTAGTCGCGAAAAGCTTCACGAAGAAAGGCTCGATGGGGTTGTCAGCCCTGTTTGATATTGTAGACAGTTTACTTCCGGTATTGGAACGCTGTATTCAACATACTCCAGCAGGTACAGATATTAAAAAAGTCAGGGAGTATCTAGCGCTACTAGACACAAACCTGACTTTGTTGAACCGATATTTAGACCCAGAATCTGACCACACACATCGCTGGTGGCGATAAGCCGTTATTTCTTTCTCGTGATGCCAAGAACCGTTTTAAGGCTAGCAAAAGCAATCAAACAATAGGCTAAAAGCTCAGTACCTTCTTCGGCGATGTTTTTAACCACGCGCACGTAATCATCCCCCATAACGTTGTGCCAAAAACTGCCCATGCCAAACAGACGAGAAAATACCAATAACAGCATTACACCAGTAACCAAAAGGTTCATGTGCGGAGATGCAAGAATAAGCGCAAGCTGGTCAATGGTTCGTTTACCATTTTTAATCGCATAGAAAATGGCACTGCCGGAAACCAATAGGGCAGGGACAACCCAAGCACCATGTACGATCTTGTCAAACCAAAAATCCATTTCACGAATAAACATCACACCGAAAAACACGCTGATGAGCAGGGCTGCGTGCTTAACTTCGGTTTTCTTTCTTGCTAGATAAGCAAAAGATCCAGACGCAATAATAAGCAGTAACTGCTGCAGCATTTCGGTCACTGACACTTCACCAACAGATCCATTTAACAATATAAAATCAATTCGAAGTGCCAAGTTTACGATAATACCAATAGCTAAAACGACTAACGCCGTTTGACACCGTTTATAGATAACTTGTGAGGTGGATTGTGAGAGCGTGAACTCAGGGAGTTCAAACGACATATGAGCTTTTGCTTCTTTTTTAGGTTGGCTTTTCATATCAATTTAACATGTAAATGTCTGTAACAGATCGATATTTTATCGACCTGACACATTCACAATGTCAGGGCTATGTCATAAATAAAACGCTGTTCAATTACTATTGTGGTAAAGTAAACCGCCGCTGAGTAGCGGGCAGTTTACGTTATATCATGGGATTTTATTGGGTGAGAGTTGTGAAGAAATAATGCTGATTATATCGATGTGACGTCATAAGCTCACAACATCACAACATCACAACATCACAGATTAGCTGTCTTCTTTTTGATCGTGGTTATTGCGGTAGTATTCCCACTGTTCGATACGTTGACCATCTTGTAATACACAATAAGTGGTTCGTTGATTATTTTCCGTTACCGTGTCCAATTCGCCGTCCTGTTGAACACAATAAACCGATGCCGGGTTAGCGACTGAAACACGTTGACCTTCGCTATATTCTGCATAGTCATTAGCACAACCGCCTAATACAAGGGCAAACACAGCCATCAAACCAATTTTTTTCATGTTTATCTCCTAAGTGATAACTCTACAAGTGAATGTGTTAAGTTCTACAGAACTAAATTTGAAGCTCTATAAAACCAGTATATTTTAGATTTAAGAAAAGGTTGTTCTAATTTGGTCAAGATATTGAAATAGGTTGATATTCCCTCATTTTTAACTGTTTTTTGAGCATGAGATCAAGCTCAGTTAGGTTGGGGCCTTAAAAAGAGAGACACCCTATGACTCGAGGTTTGTAAGATGGGAATTATTCTCTTACGACCATGAATCCCCCGCGATAAAAATAATATCTTCCGAGTTTTGTCAGTCATTCTGAGCCTCTAATCTACGCTTGGTTATGATATGATGCCGCCCAAATTCAGTTGAGCAGTCAGAACGATGAGACACCTAAAAACCACAATTCACCCAGATATCGAACACTTAGATAATAAAACGGTATATAAGCGCAATGCCGCCCGTGCAATTGTTTTAGATGGTGAGGACGTTCTGATGCTCTATACGGAACGTTACCACGACTACACCATTCCTGGTGGTGGCTTGGACGAAGGCGAAGACGTGATCGCGGGTATGGTTCGTGAACTTGAAGAAGAGACTGGTGCTAAGAATATTCACAGTATTAAGCCGTTCGGGATATTTGAAGAATTTCGTCCTTGGTATAAAGACGATGCAGATATGATGCACATGATCTCTTATTGTTATTCGTGCAAGATTGATCGTGAGCTTGGTGAGACGGATTACGAAGACTACGAAGTGAAAAACGGGATGAAGCCTGTTTGGATGAATATCCATGAAGCGATTGCCCATAATGAAAAAACCATAGCGGAAAGCCCTAAAAAAGGCATGAGCATTGAACGTGAGACATTTTTATTGCACTTGATCGCTAAAGAAATGTTGTAAATGGTCTTCGACTTCTAAACCTCCTTTTTTAAGCTCGTTAATTGTGCACCGCCTGAAAGTGGCCGGCTTTGGGCGGTTTTCCCCAGCGTCAAACACAACATGTAGTTTGGCATTGTACATAGGTTGTTCAATGTGGTTGATGCTACTAGCTAAATTGTTTTGGTGTCTATTTGCCTCTGCGATTGTTCAACTTAGCTTGAGTTATATATCCAATTGCTGTGAACCTGCCTTAAGCAAAGAATCCTTATGAAGAATAAAAGACAGTTTATTGCCCATTATCTGCGCATGAATCGCACCTCTTACTTGATGGCGGTCGTGTTCATTTTCCTCGTTAACTGGCTACAGGTTGAGATCCCTCGTTATATTCAATTATCGATAGATTTGATTGATGATGCTTCATTTAGTGGTCATCAACAGCTTCAACATTATGTTTGGATTGTAGTCGGCATGTCAGTCGCTATGGTTGTAGTGCGTATTCTGTCTCGTATTTACGCGCTTAACCCGGGCCGAATCACCGAGGCGGCATTAAAAAGTACACTTCTACAAAAACTCAATCGTTTACCTAATAGCTTTCATGAGCGTTTTGCTTCTGGTCGGCTAATCTCAATAATCAATAACGACCTTAGTGGCATACGTTTGTTGTTTGGCGTAGGTTTTCTCCAGTTCTTCAATGTGTTACTTGCACTGTCACTGACGCCTCTCTATATGTGGCGTATATCTTCAGAATTAACGCTCTATTCGATTATTCCTATCTCAATAGCCTTTGTGATTTTTCGTGTCGGCTTTAAACGTATGAAAACGCTGCATTTAGAACATATGAAGCGATTACAAAACCTGTCGGCTCAATTGATGAGTTACTTGTCTGGAATTGATCTGATTAAAAGTCAACAGATGTCACCTTGGGTGATAGCGGAAACTGAAAAACTCAACCAACTATTGCTTGAGTGTCGTCTCAAGATTACCCGCATTCAAGTCTTCTTTATGCCTGTACTTGATTATGCTAATGACCTGATGAAAATCATTATCCTAGGTTTTGGCGGTTACATGTTAATGAGACAGGAACTTACCTTAGGCGAGATAACCGCTTTTCTGACTTACTCTGTGTTACTCGCTATGCCATTGATGCAGTTAGGTAGGATCGCGACTATTTATCAGCGAGGCATGGTTGGCATTCAAAGTGTGCAGACGATTCTTAATGCTAAAGTTCCAAAGCTTGATGAAGGTAAACTGTCTGAGAACGATATTGAGTCCCTAAAGGGAAAAACGTTTTCCATTCGCAATCTCAGCTTTAGTTATTCAGGTGAAGAACGTCTGATTCTTGATAACATCAGCTTTGATATCCCAGCGGGTAAGAAAGTCGGTGTACTTGGTGGCATAGGGGCGGGTAAAACGACATTAGTGAACTGTTTGAACCATCACTTGGACGTTCCTAGAGGTTCTGTTTTCCTTGGAGAAAAAGATGTAACCAGCTTCTCACGCAGTGACTTGCGCCGTTATGTTAAAACCGTTACTCAAGACCCTTACCTGTTTTCCGCCACCGTCGAAGACAATATTCGTTTTGGTAGCCTAGATACAGATTTGGCGAAGAGTCAGGTTGATGAAGTGCTGGAACTCAGCCAGTTGGCCGGTGATGTCACACGCTTTGAAGGTGGAGATCAAACCTTAGTTGGTGAAAAAGGCATCATGCTGTCGGGTGGCCAGAAGCAGCGTCTGAGTATTGCGCGAGCCCTGTTGCAACCGACCGATCTGATTATCATGGATAACGTTTTATCCGCTGTCGACTATGAAACAGAACGAAAAATATTGGAAGGCTTGTTTAAACGCTTAGAAAATCAGTCGGTTCTTGTGGTTTCACACCGTGTAAATGCCCTTGAATATATGGACGAAATTATCGTGTTAAATGAAGGTAAGGTCATTGCCAAGGGCAGCCATGCCACGTTACTAAAATCGTGCGATTACTATTACGACACATGGCAATTACAGCAGAATGAAACGGAGGCAACAGCATGTTAAAAGGTGTTGATCTCAAGTACCTCAAGCACTTTTTTAAGTTTGCTAAAAAATACAAAGGCTCTGCGATTCTGGGTATTGCTATGCTTCCGCTCTCTGTCCTCACAAGCTTATTGTTTCCTTGGCTTATTATTCAAGTGATCGATGTTCATTTGAGCCATGGGGATATGGATGGACTGCTCGAGTACATTTTCTACTTGGTTGCCGTGCTAGTGGCGAGTTATGTGGTGGATACCACCTATTCGTATAACCTGCGTAAAACGGGTCAATATACCATCACGGACATGCGCTCCGTGTTGTTTTCTCGTGTGCTTAAACTGCCGCGCCGCTATTTTGATAACACACCTATTGGAGTAACACTTTCACGGTTAACCAGTGACTTGGAAACCATCGGCGAGACATTTGTTCAGTCGGTTGTTGGGCTTGTTAAAGACAGCATTAATACTATTGCTCTGTTGGTGATGATGTTCTTTATTGACTGGCAGTTAACGATGATTGTGTTGATTATCATGCCACCAGTGATGTACTTGACGGTGTATGTGAGAAACCAGCTTCGCGCTCTGTATAAAGTCACGCGATCTTCGCTTGCTCGTGGAATTGGCTTTCTACAAGAAGTTTTGTTTGGCATGAAAACGGTTCAGATGTACCGAGCGGAAGGACAAGTTGAGCAGCGCTACCAAGGTTATACTGATGAGTTTTTGAGAGCGCAGAAAAAGATCAATAAATACGATGCGATTCTGTTTTCGTTTATCTCTGGCATTACTTCAATCACCATCGCGATCATGATTTGGTATGGCTCTGAGCAAGTGATTAAAGGCGCACTAACCTTAGGTGTGTTGATCGCCTTCATCAACACGTTAGAGAAAGTGTTTGTTCCGATCCGTGATTTTACCTCGCAGATCGCTTCGATTCAGAGTTCATTCGCGGCGTTTGACCATATAGAAGAGCTGTTTGTTGAGCCAACTGAAGAGGAAGAGTGTCATTTATTGCCATCAAGCAAGGTTGAAAAACAGCTAGAGCAGTTTGAGAGCCTTGAGTTTAAGAACGTGAGTTTCCGCTACAAAGGCGATGCTCCGTATGTGTTGAAAAATGTCTCTTTTGTATTGGAGAAGAGACATCAAATTGCGCTTGTCGGTTCCACTGGATCTGGCAAGTCTACGATTCTGCGTTTGATCTCTAAAACTTATCAAAACTATGAGGGCAGCATTTTATTGAATGGTATTGAGCTGTCGCAGATTTCAAGCGAAGACTCAGCTCATTTGTTCTCAATGATGATGCAAGACGTGCACTTATTTGAAGAGACAGTTCAGTTCAATATTGCGCTGGGTAAAACGCATCTATCTAAAACCGAGGTTGAGCAGGCAGCGCGTTATGTTTACGCCGATAAGTTTATTGAACAATTGCCACAAGGTTATGATTTCCACTTGGAAAAGAACGGCTCAAATTTGTCTGTGGGGCAAACGCAGCTTATTTCGTTCGCAAGAGCGGTCGCCCAGGGTGGACAGTTGATGATGCTTGATGAAGCAACTAGCTCGGTGGATTCCATTACCGAGGATCTCATCCAAAAAGCGATGCAGCGTCTTTTCAGGGAAAAAACCGTGATTGCGATTGCACACCGTCTGAGCACCGTTCGTCATTCTGATACAATTTTGGTGTTGGAAAAGGGGGAAATTGTCGAACAAGGTAACCATCAATCGTTGGTTACTCTGAATGGTGTTTATGCTGGTTTGTTGAAAGAGTCAATTGTTGAAACGAGTGATTCTCAGTCTATTCTAGCTTGAAACCTCCAACAGATTACCGCTCTTAAACAGACGATCTTAGCTTGAGCACGCCTGGCTAGTTTTCTATTGTTCTCTAGTATTCCCAATAGCTTAGAGGTAAATAAAGCCTATTTTACGAGTGTTAATATGTTATGATTTTGCGATAACTTAAGGATTGTCTTTGAGCACAAAAATGTATGTAAGCAAAACGTACGTGTTTGTGTTAGTCACTTTCTGGCGAATATGGAATCGAAAATGTTGTTGGAAGAAGTAGTAGAGATTATTGAATTCACGGACTCAGACCATTTATCTCAAGCAATGGAACGGTTTAACGAGTATGGCTTTGTTGATGCTGAGCTTTTGCCTTTCATGGATATTGTTTTTGAAACGGCGCCAGAGCAGTTAGCAAAAAAATTGTCGCAAAGTGGCTTCAACGGCCAGGTGCGAGTTGAGAAGAATGATGACGCATCCGGCTTCCTCATTATTGATGCTGGACGTACTCAATTACAAGACGCTATTCAAATCAACAAAATAGCGTAAGCAAGGCAACATTAAGTTCAGTAAATCGAACTTAGTACAGTAACACCAGTTATGATTATTAGAGGTTAATAAAGTGACAATAGCTACCGTATCACCAACAGAGCAACACATTTCCAGTGAGAATGCGCTTCTAGGTGCGTCTTTATTAGCAGCGCAAAAAGTTGAGTTAGCTCTATTCAGTGTTATTTCTAGATTAGCTAAAGCACTACCAAAGGAAAGGCAGCATCAACTAGGCTTGAATTTGGATACATTTTTAAGAGAAAAACCAAGTGAACAAGACTCGTCGCTGAGTTTTTATGAACAAACGTTTGGTGCGCAGCTTCCTCTTAAAAAAAGCGAAATTAACGAATTTATTGACCACAGAAATTTAGTGATTCATAACTTTTGGCGAGTGACTGGTGCTGATGTGAAAGGCGGTGAGAAGCTTGCTAACCCAGAGCTTTACTTAAAAGAGTTCTTAGCTAAATGTGAGTACTGGCAAATGATGCTTAATACTCAAACTAAATAACTAAATAACTAAATAACTAAATAGAAATAAGAAAACCATAGTGAGTATGCTATGGTTTTTTTACGAATAATGCTGAAGTTTAAAATTGCCGGCTTTATCGCTTGTCTCTCATTTAGGAGATACAGTGACACAACCATGAAATATATAAGGAATATGTAAATGCTTCGAATCCTATTGATTGCAGTGTTCTCACTGGTAACAACCATGAGCTTTGCAAGCGAGGAGGTTACTTACTCAGAACAAGAGTATTTAGATAGACCGCTGATGGAACGTTATATCTTAGACGAGTTGAAGCAGTTGCGAATGGAACAGCAAGATCTTGAAAGACGCTTAACCATTCAAATGACGGATCGTGAGCTTTCTGTGGCTGACAAGTCACTGAACTATGCGAATGTCACTGTGACGTATTTTTTCTATATCATTGCTGGTGTTGCTTCACTCATTGCTTTGGTTGGTTGGCAATCAATTAAAGAGCTCAAACATACCACTAAAGAAATGGCCGATCAGCGACTTAATTCTATTGCTCAAGACTATGAGAAGAAATTCAATGTTCTTGAAAGGGATCTTAAGCGTAAGACTAGAATCATCTCGGATAACAACCGAGAGATTGAAATTATCAATGAGATTCATAACTTGTGGTTGAGAGCGCAGAATGCGCAAACGGCAGAACAAAAGATTGAAATCTATGATGAAATATTAAAGATTCGTCCTGGAGATTTAGAAGCGCTAACCTCTAAAGCCGATGCTGCTATGGATATGCAGGAATACCACTGGGCAATGAGTCTATGTAATCGTGTATTAGAAGTCGATGATCAAAATGCTCACGCTTTGTATCAACGGGCTTGCTCATACGCAAGATTAGGAGCAGAAGCTCAGTCTATCGATGATTTAGAGCGCGCTATTGAAGCTAGTGGCTCAATGAGAGAACTGTTAGCTGAAGAGCCGGATTTTGAAATGTTGCGAGGCCTAGACCGCTTCGAAGCGCTTCGAGAAGAGTAATATTCACGACAAACAGTATTCGGTGATGTGATTGGCTGACTGCTGAATGGACGTTCATGTCTAGATGAGTACAATTTAACCCTTCCAAGTTTGATAGGAAGGGTTAATCGTTACGTAACACATTTTCGTGTTTACCTGCTCTATTAAGCTACGACAACCGCTGTGCCACTTGCTGAAACCATCAGCATGCCATTACCTGTGCCTAAGACTTCGTAATCGATATCAACACCAACTACCGCGTTGGCACCTGCTTCTATCGCTTTTTGCTCCAACTCTTTGAATGCGTAGTTACGTGCTTTCTCTAGCTCTTTTTCGTAAGTGCCAGAACGTCCACCCACAAAGTCACGAATTCCTGAAAACATATCTTTGAAAACGTTCACTCCTAGAATGGCTTCTCCGGCAATAACTCCTTTGTAATCGACAATGCGTTTGCCTTCGACAGATTGCGTGGTGGTAATAATCATAGTGTCCTCTTATAAGCTAGCTTTATTGTTAGATGGTTTAGATCTTATTTTTGACGTTATGGTTGGGTTCTATTCGTTATTGCTTATTGAATCACTATTGAGCGTCAGCTTTGCGTGTGAATTCATGCCTTAACCATGCTCTTAGTTGTAGCACACTTTCTTGTTTCAATTTGTTGTTAGGGCAAACAAAATAGAAATCTTGGTGTGGATTAGGGACTGGCTCTCCAAGCTCAACCAACATACCGTGGCTTATGTCATCTTTTACAAATAGGCGATGAGTGACCAAGACACCAAGCGAGCGAATTGCGGCTTGCACAGCTTGAATAGAGACATCGAACGTCAAGTTACTGTGGAAAGTGGGCATTGGAACTTGGTAATGGTCGCACCACACTTGCCAGTCTAGTTTTCGTCTAGGATTAAATACACCAATGGGTGGACGCTGTTTTACTATCTGCTCAACGCTTAAGCCCATTTGACTCTTCAATAGACTAGGACTGCACACCAACACCAGATCATCGTCGCCTAATTTTTCGCTGTAATACTGGTTCCACTCATTGGGTTTACCATGCACAAGGGCAATATCTACACCCTCTTGCTCTATATCGAAAGGGCCTGTTAACGTGGAAATACGGATATCGAGTGAGGGAGCGAAGTTTTGGAAATCAGGAACTCGAGGTATCCACCAATGCATGGCGAGTGAGTTCACCATGTTAAGAGTAATGCGGTGATCGTTAGGTGTTCTTGCCAGTTCTTCGGTAGCTTCGATTACTTGTTCTAGTGCTGGTGCTACTTTTCGATAATATCGTTTACCTGCGGCATTGAGCACAACGCGACGTCCCACTCTCTGGAACAGTGGTTTATTGATCTGTTGTTCCAACGATTTTATCGCCTGACTGACCGCTGAGTGACTGACATATAACACATGAGCAGCCTCGGTCATGCTGCCTGTTTCTGCGACAGCTACGAAAGCGTAAACAGATTTTAGTGGTACGAGTTTCTTCATTGGTAAGTTTTCCTTACAGTTATGGTTAATATTACTCGCTATTTTTCATCTCGTCATGTCTTTAAAGTAGTGGTCATAGGAGGTGATAATTATGTCTGATATTACCAAGGCAACAGTTTTCATGTTGTTGTCGACATTCAGTTTGTCTTTAAGCGGCTTATTGGCCAAGTATTTGTCTGAAACGATGACAATCTCATTGCTGAGCTTCGTCCGGTTTCTGCTGCCTAGCTTATTTCTATTTTTCTTCTTGGCCTTTTACAAAATCACTCAGCCTTCACGAGAGATGTGGAAACCTTTGGTGATGCGGGCTATCTTCATGGTTGCGTGTCAGTGGTGCTTTCTTACAGCATTACAAACCTTAACGTTGGTTGAGGGTATCGTATTATTTAGTACTGGCCCTTTATTTATACCCTTGTTAGAAAAGTTAATGTTTGGAACTAAAGTTCATACAACGACGGTGATTTGCTTGGGGGTGACATTTGTTGGCGTAGTGCTCATGGCAGGGGATTGGTCTCAGTTTGAATTTGGCTCGACATTCTTTAGGCCCGAGCTGCTGCTTGGGTTGTTAGCTGGTGTGTTTAATTCGGGCTCACAAGTGAGTTTGTATCGAGCCTCCAAGACTAGCCTTACACCAGCAGAATTAAACGCATGGACCTTCTTAGTCGCAGCAATCGTCGTTTTTCCCATGATCGTGGTAACGTCGCTCTCTTCCGCAGCGGAAGTAATTGGGAATGATAGAGGGTATGAGGCCTTAGCGACCTTATTGTCAATTGATAGCATCAGTTGGATTGGCTTTGGAGTCTTTGGGTTGGCGCTATTTACTATTAATACGCAAATTTTCCGCTCTAAAGCGTATAAGCTGGTAGACAGTGGATCTCAGTTGGCACCTCTAATTTTCACTAACATGCTGTTCAGTGCGCTATGGCAGAGCTTGTTCTTTGATGATGTGTTTTCAACTCAGCAATTAATGGGTATTAATCTAATTATCGTCGCGAGCATAACGAATACGCTACTGGCCAAAAGACACAGTAAAGCAAAAGCTAAGCAGACACCGCGAGGGACAATCAATGAGATAGCTTCCTCTGTGTTGAGCTCCGCTGCTAAAAGCTAAACGATAAATTTAAGGCTAGAACAACGAGCGTATGTACTCTTTCACTCGACGGATATGCTTATCCTGATCAATGTTACACCGTTGGTTAGGTTCAAGGAATCGAGCCGCGTATTTGTCATAAATCTTGTTCTCCAGAAACAGTAAATACAGTTTCGGATCAATGTGACCGCTGGTTGCCATGTCGGTCATGATACTCAGTGATTCATCTAAATGTTTGCCCTTCTTGTACGGACGGTCACTTGACGTTAAAGCTTCAAAGGCGCCGGCAATCGCTATTGCTCTAGAGGGTAAGGGCAATTGCTCTTCGTTTAGACCTCTTGGATAACCTTTACCGTCAATACGCTCGTGGTGGCCGCTGGCGAGATCGGGAATGTTTTTGAGATAAGACGGGTAAGGGAGTTTGCTGAGCATGATGAAAGTCTGAATGATATGGTCGTTTACCATGAAACGTTCTTCATCGTTTAGCGTACCATGGCGCACTTTCAAGTTATGCAGCTCACCTTGGTTGTATTTTGTTTCTCCGGGTTTGAGTACGAACTCTTCTTGCCACACGTCTGCTGGGTTAAAGCCGTTATCCCACGGTATTTTATGTTCGGGTTTATCAGCAAGTAATGGTTCCATTACGGGAAGCGCCTGTTTGTTGTTATTTGGTGCTGTTTCATCCTGTTCTGCTGTACCTTGGTTAGTACAGTACCTCTCTTTTTCAGCCCAAGACAAGCCTAATTGATCGTCTAATGTGCGTTTCCATTGGCGTTTTGCAATTTGGTCCAAGCGTTCTATTTGTTCTTCCGTCATTGATTCACTACCCAGGTTGCATTTAGCAACGAAGGAAAATTCTTCGTCCAGTTCTGATTGTTTTTGTTCGAGGATCTTGAGACTTTCTGCTTGAAGCGCACCATTAGCTATGGCCCTCCAATAGTCCGTTTCAGCTTGTTGTTTTAACAACTCGAAACGCATGCGAACTTCGTGGATGCGGTCGTAAACCGTCTCCAATTTAGTTGCTTTGTCTACGATATATTCAGGGGTAGTGACCTTACCGCAATCATGAAGCCAGGCGGCTAGCATCAGCTCTTCCCATTGCTTATTATCGAGTGAAAATTGCGGATAATAATGGTCATCATCAATGGTTGCTTGGGTTATCCATTTGGTGAGTTCAGGTACTTTTTGGCAGTGCCCTTGCGTATAGGGTGATTTGGTATCAATCGCTGACGCAATAAGTTCAATTAAGGCATTGAGCATGTTTTTCTGCTGTTGCATTTGGTCAATGTTATCTTTGGCTATTTCAGCAAAACTCAGCAGCTCTCTTAGAAAGGCATGTTTGTCTGTTTGAATCTTAGTAATAGGCCTCTCATAGCCAATCACGACGATGCCAACCAATAATTTCTCGCGGTTCAACAAAGGAAACAGGAACAGGTCTGAATTGAAGATCGAGTTTTGATAATAGTTAAGAACGTTATCCTCTCGGTTTAAGTGGATGGTTTCTCCATGTTTGAGCTGAGATAGCAACCAAGGAGTATGTTCGATGAAATCATTGATATCTGCTTTAAAAGGAATAATGGATAGGTTGGCCGCTGTATCAAACACGTTTTTTTCTTTTGATTGAGTAAAGAGCACAATGGTTTCTGCTTTGGTTATTAAGTAACTTTGATGAGCAATGTTCTTGGTTAATATCGAAAACTCCTGATTACCTGCGGTGTCTCGAAGTAGAGAAATAAGATCATGAAGCGTGTGTTCCATCAGCTCAATCGAGTGCGTGAGGTCAACTACTTCCTTAATCATGCTTTTGGGGGAGCGGGTTCGTCTGAAATCAAATCGTGTGATGTTGTCAGTGAGTTGCACGAGCGTATTGAGTGGTTGAGATAGGCGATTTGCGACAAACCATACAATGCCGAAGCAGATCAATAACATACCAATTGCGGCGCCAACTTGCTTATCCCGCATGGAAATAAGGTCAGAGAGCAAATCATTGTGCGGTGTTGCTTCTGCCAAATAAAGGGTGACGTTTGGAGTCAGCTCAACGGGCGTTAACGTTAGTGCCCAAGTATTTAAGTTGTAATCAACGTTTTTTAGCTTGAGATTAAATTTCTGTTCATCAGAGATAAGAGGTGCTAATACGGATGATTTTAATGCTTCCATTTGTTCTCGTTTAGGCATTTTGACGAAGCTGTGTTCTTGTTCACTACCAGAAATCTTCCCTGTAGCTTGGCCATTATGTTTAATCGAACCATCGGGTTGATCAGGGGCAAGGTTAGGTACCGGTAGATCAAGCTGATGTTGGCCAAGAAGGTTAAAGTGTTTGTCAAATAAGGCGAGTCGGGTTTGCGGGGAATAGGCCAGTTCACTGATTTGAGACGAGAGAGATTCTAATGTGAAATCGGCCCCAACCACATGCTTGTCGTCTGCAGATCGTCTAGAAAGCGTAATTCCATTGGTTTGTAAAAAATAGAACTGATAGGGCTCAGAAAGTTGTATTGAGCCACTAGGCTTTGCATTCCGAAACCAAGGGCGGGCCGTGGGGTTAAACTTGCTTTCAGCTTGCATGGTACTGATCACTTGATGTGTGCCATCAAGAAAAGTAATAAAATTTTCACCTTTAAGATTAGTACTGCTGATCATCATGGTCGCTTTGGCTGGTGCATTGTTTTCGGCTCTTTGTCTATTGGTACTTAAAGGGCGGAAAATTCTGAATTCACCATCGTCAGAGGCATAGAATAAAGCAACCAGACTTTTATTCTGCTTGAAAATGATATCGATTGATGCCAGCCAAGATTCTTTCTCGGTAGAGAAGGTTTGATGAGCCACAAATGAGCTCACAGCCATCACATTCAAGGTTGTGATAACGGGTGCGATGGCTTGCTTAAATACCGATTCCAGCTTATCGCGATGCTCATTACTAATTTCGCGCACTGTGCCTAGTAGCAATTCTTGAGAATGACGGTAGCTGATTGAGATAAGTACGGCACCGGCAAGTATTGTCAAAATTAAGAAAAGGCTAGTGATGTGGATACTCAGCGGATATTGTCTTCTTCTCATCAAACACTCCAGTTTGTTAACTTGTATAAGTATTGACGAACTTGGGTAGGTTGCAAAAAATTGGTGTAATTACCAAGTTCGTACGGTTATACGTTGATGAGAGGAAGCGTTCTAGAGGTAGTCTTTATAAGGTTTGGATAGCTCAATGTCTAACCACAGGGTGAATGAAGTAAACAAAAAGCTCTATGCTTAGGTGCTAATTGTCACTTTCAACTGATAAACTGGTTAAATTGTTGCCACGAGGCACTCCTTTTCAGAAAGCGATATCAGAGATACCTTTTTGAAAAACGTTTAGAGACCAAGCTAGAGGCATTGATTCATGGAACTAAAAGTAGATACCCATACCCACACGTACGCGAGTGGTCACGCTTACAGCACGCTGATCGAAAACGCAAAGTCGGCGAAGCAAAACGGTTTAACAATGTTTTGTACAACCGATCACTCAGAGTCGATGCCGGGCGCGCCACACTATTGGTTCTTCAGTAATCAGCGTGTACTTCCTCGTTTTATCGAAGACGTTGCTATCATCCGCGGCGTGGAATCAAACATCATGAACACACAGGGTGAAATAGATATTCACCCTAGTGTTGATAAGAACCTGGATTGGGTGATTGCCAGCTTCCACGAGCCAGTGTTTCGTCCGTCGGATGCCGCAACTCATACGGAAGCGTTGTTGAATGTGATTAGGGGTGGTCGAATTGATGCACTTGGCCACTTAGGGAACCCAAATTTTGATTTCGATTTTGAAACTGTGATTGAATGCGCAGCCCAACATAATGTCGCAATCGAGATTAATAACACCACACTCAAAGGCAATAGCCGTGTTGGTAGTGTCGACCGCTGTTTCGAGATCGCGAGAATTGCGAAAGCGAAAGGGGCTTTTATTACTACCGGAAGCGATGCCCACTTCTGCTTAGATGTAGGCGGGTTGGATCTCGTGTCTTCACTACTTGATGAGGTGGGCGTGAATTCGAGCAAGGTCGTTACCCATTCACCACAGCAATTCTTAGCCTTTTTAGCACTGCGCGGTCGTCAATCTATCACCGAGTTTTCGCTATTTGAGTGATGGAAGGCCCGATAATTTTTAGTAATTAGCTAGCTAGTTTGCATTTCGACACAATCAATTTTTGTACCCGGCAGATTTTTGTATACACTAGCCGAAAATAATAAAGTCGAAGTGCCACAATAACGATGGCGCTATCTTCGAAGACACTGCTTCACTTGGAGAAATAATGAAAACTCGCTCAATCCTTTTATCTGGTTTAATCGCTGCTTCTGTGTTGTCTGGCAACGCTTTTGCCAATGTCGACCTTAAGAAAAATATGCAAGAAATGAAGCTTGCATTCAAACAAGCGGCAGAAGCTCAAAGCATTGAAGAGATGCAAAAGCCTATCGTACGCATAGACACGTTAGTTGCAGAGCTGAAAACGGGTGTTTACCCAATTGAGAAAGAAGAACACTTCATGGAAGGTTTTAAAAAGATCAGCGCATCAATTGATAACATTGAGCAAAAGCTAGACCAAGGTGACTTTGCGTCTGCACAGCAAGAACTTCGCACTATCGATGGCCTTCGTGAAGAGTACCATGAGAAGCGTAACCCAAGCATTTGGAGCAAGATCTTCGGTTAATTCGTTAATCAAGAGCGTTTGTTTGCTAGAGAGCAAAACCTCAAGATTCGATTTCTAAAACGCCGCCTTACATTACCTTCTCTAGAGAAAGTGTAAGGCGGCGTTTTTTATTGTCTTTTTTATAAACAATTTATTGCACAGAGGTGCGTAATATTTTCTTGGCTCTTCCGTTGTCCCCCGTTTTTAACTAAAAAGAGTGTGCGTTAGATTCAATTTTTTAACCTGATGTTAATCTTTACGTTTACCTGAATAATAAGTGCCTCATAATAAGTAAGATTTATAAAGATTTGGAATAATGCGTCGAACCTCGTTCAACTTCCCCATGTTACTTGCCACAGCATTAAGCTGGGTGTTAGTAACACTAATGCCTGTTATCAATGCTCATGGTAATAGTGCGGGAGTATGGGCGTCGTTATGTACGGTCAACGGCTTTGAACTGGTTCAAATTGAAGAAGGTGAACCCAATACTCACAAAGGTAAGCCGTGTCCCTTTAGCCATTTTTCCACGTTTCACCAAGACGAACTTCCAACTACACTACTGACAACTCGATTGAGTTCTATTGTCTCAGACAGCTACGCTTTTTTGGCTCTAAGCGTACGCTACACGAGACAAGCCCCACGTGGCCCTCCCTTTGATCTTGCTTAAACCTAACTCACCAAAATAATTAAAAAATAAAGTATTAAGTAAAGTTAACCATGCTCAAGTTACTTTCTGATTTTTCAGAAGGTAAGTTTGTGTGTGTCAAAGGAAATTATAATGTTGAGAAATGAATCTCAAACCTCTGCGAAAGCACAAGCAACTTCGCAATCTAAAAGCAGTGCAACAACCGGTTCGGAAACCAATATAAAAAGCAAAGAACGCCATAAAATCCTCTATTTTCTAACCTGGCGCTGGCACTTCTATGCTGGGCTATTTGTTATTCCGTTTATGTTAATGTTGAGCATTACTGGCTTGGTGATGCTGTTTGATGATGAAATCGAACTCGCTTTCCATCACGATGCGATTGAGATTGTTGTATCGGGCGAACCTGTCAAGGTTTCACAACAGCTAACGGCAGTACAACTTCAATATCCACAAGGTTCGGTGACGCAGTTTGCTCCGAGCAAAGTGCCGGGTTTGGCGAACCGATTTTCAGTATCTCTGGAAGATGGCACATCGGTTTTCGCAACTGTGAATCAATATACTGGCGAAGTCGTCGGTGAAGTACCACGTAGTGAAAGCCTCTACGAACTCGCGAACGATATTCATGGCACGTTATTGATTGGCGATTGGGGGGATTACCTCATTGAAGTCGCAATTAGCTTATCGATTCTGCTTCTTGTCAGCGGCATTTACTTGTGGCTGCCAAGAGACAACGCGAGCCGTGCTGGATTTCTCAAACTGAGAGTTTCATCTGGCCCACGTGTGCTTTTGCGTGATTTACATGCGAATATCGGTGGCACGTTATCTCTCATCCTACTGCTGTTTATTCTCTCAGGATTGGCTTGGACAGGCTTCTGGGGAGGTAAACTAGTTCAAGCATGGAGCACTTTCCCTGCTCAAATGTGGGATGATATTCCGCTGTCTGATAAGACGCACACATCGCTTAACCATGGCTCAGAGGAAGAACTTCCATGGAATCTAGAACAGACACCGCTGCCCTTGTCTCAAGATAAGCCTGCAGAACATGTACATCACGTGGAAGAGGCATCTGAACCTCATGATCACTCTAAGATGGGCGAAGACCACTCTCAACATATGATGTCAGCAAGCAGTTTCGGGATTGATGATGTTATCCAAAAAGCGCACTCACTTGGTTTCACTCAATACAAGGTGAATTTCCCGCGTTCAGAAACCGGTGTTTACACGGTGACTGCGAATACCATGGGCGGTGATATCGTCGATCCTACTCAGGATCGTACTACTCACCTAGACCAATACTCAGGCCGTATTCTCGGTGAAGTCACATGGCAGGATTACAATATCATCGCTAAGACACTAGCGGTCGGTATTTCTCTGCACCAAGGTGACATCAGTATCATCAATAAGCTTCTAAACGCTCTGTTCTGCTTGGCGTTTATTGTTGTGTCGGTGACTGGCGGAGTGATGTGGTGGATGCGCAGACCTTCAGGCCAACGTAAGCTTGGCACGCCACCTAAGTTCGGTGATGCAGGCTTATGGAAAGCAGGTTTAGGCACAGTCGTTGTTATTTCAGTACTGTTTCCACTTGCGGGTGCAACGATTGTGGCTGCGATGCTGTTGGATTGGCTGCTGTTTTCGCGTATTGAAAAGTTCAAAACTGTTCTTAATTAGTTAATTAATACACAAACTGACCTTCTTTGTTTGAGAGGGTCAGTTTCATGATTAAGATCATATGTTCAACTTTGATTTTTTAATAAAAAATTGTAACTTAACGAAAAAATTAGTTCTAACTGGTAGACGATGATAATGAATACCGTTCTCGCTGTGGTCCATCAGGAGTTGCGACAATGTTTGTGAAATTATGCATTAACACATAAGAAACTATCTTGAAGTTTAAACAGTTTATCTTTTATTTACTGATGTTAATTGATCAATTAATCTAAACCAAGGTCTCGTTTCATGTGTTCACTAAAATCAGACGTGTTTCGAACATTGATTTTATCCTTGTTGTGACGGAAATTAATTTCATCACCAAATAACGTAACAAAAACTTTTGTATAAAAATTTATAATGTTATTTATCAAGTTGTATATTTTTTTTGAAATTTGTTTTTCTTTTTTCATGGTATGTACCCGTATATAGTTTATGGATTTAATTTTTTTAAAATATTTCTATTACTTGAATATTATTTCTAATGCCACTTCCCCCCTTCGACTAAATGTAGTTATACTAAGGAGACATTTTAAATACAACGTGACCCAGAGTTGCAAATAGGTAACAATCATGGAATTGATGAACAATGAACTAATCTGCTTTGCAGCAGTTTGTAAGCACCTTTCCTTGACGGAGGCTTCCAAGGAACTGGGAAAGTCGAAGGCTCAAGTCAGTCGCCAACTAGCAGCCTTAGAGATGCAAATTGGAGTGACACTCGTTCACAGAACAACAAGAAAACTCGTTTTGACTGATCACGGAGAAAGTATCAAAGAGCTTGCCATCGAAGCTTTAGATAATTTACAAGCGTTGAATTATAGAGCGAAATCACTTAGTGATTGTATTAGTGGAAAATTTAAAATAACAATGCCTAACTCAGTCGCCTCTTCTATTTTTGGTGAAATTCTTAAAGGCCTTAAAGAACGATACCCAGCCGTGAACTTTGAAGTATCATCAAATAATAATGTTGAAAATTTATTGGAAAGCAATATCGATATTGCAATTAGACTAAATAACGTTGTTGATGAAACATTGATTGCACATGAAGTTGGAAATTATAATGATATTGTAATCTCGCAACTTGATAACACTCAAAATAACACGTTATTAATCTATAAAAGACACTCTAATAAAGAGGAGATAAAGCAGAGGTATAGTGATGTAATTGAAGTTGATAATACATCTATTCTAATGAACTTTGTTTCTAAAGGCGTAGGCGTGGGTGTGATTCCGAATTATCTTATGAAAGGAAGCCAAATAAATAAGAACATTCATATTACGCAGGTTTTTGACACAGAAAGATCCATGTATATTGCCTACCCTTACCAAAATCCACTGCCGAGAAAATTGGTCGAAATTTCAGCATTTATTAGAATGGAACTGGATAGGATTTTGAATTAATAATCCTTTTAGTTAGTCTGATATTGTGAGCAGCAGATCTCTATCAATATTACTTTAGTTCCCTGGCTAACTTATCACCCAAGTGCTCCATGGCGTAATTAATGAACACACGAAGGCGAGCGGGCATATATTTGGTTTGAGCAAATTGCATCGCGATTGCACCATGGTAGTTACTCTTGATGGTCCAATTTTCTAGCACTTGCACCACAGAGCCTTCAGCCAACGCATCTTGAATAACAAAGTCGTGGAAAATACCTACGCCAAGGCCTTCTTTCGCACCTTTGAGTCGCATCTGAGAGTGGTTTACCGCGTAACGGCCACTGACGGATACCGTGTGAAATTCATCGTCTTTCAAGAAGTCCCAAATGTGGTCTTTGTCTGTCTCTGCAAGATACAAACAGTCATGTTCCGAAAGGTCAGTTGGGTGGCTAGGAACCCCTTTGGCTTTCAGATAGTCGGGGCTCGCACATAACACGAGGTTTGTCTTTCCAAGCTCTTTCAAAACCAAGCTTTCGTCGGGCTTATCGGTAAGGCGAAACGCGATGTCGATGCCTTGGCGTAATATGTCGATGTCGCCATCAGCCGCTCTTAATTTAAGTTGGATCTCAGGATACTGGTTTAAGAATGGAACAACGAAAGGCTGAAGAACAGAGTTTAGGAAGGCTTCTGGTGCCGCCACCGTTATAGACCCCGCAGGTTCTGTGTGGTCAGAGGTAGACAGTTCAACCGCTTGCTGCGCCGCATTAATCATAACCACGCTTTGGTCGTAAACCAGTTGGCCAGCTTGCGTGATGATCAATGTACGAGTCGTGCGTTCAAACAGCTTTACTGAAAGTGCTTTTTCTAAACGTGTGATCAGCTTACTCAACGCAGAGGGTGTAACCCCTAACTGTTTTGCTGCAGCGGTAAAGCTCCCTTCATTCACCACTAAAATGAACGAGGCGAGATCAGGAAGTAGGGCAATGAGCTTAGGGTTGATCATAAGTATCCAGTTAAACAAGTTTCAACGATGAGCGTAATGGCAATTGTGAGTGATTACGTGTGATTTGTGAATCAATTTCATCAATTAAATGGCTGGATTTTCTGAGACAAACCTAAATTCATCACTATATCGTTCTGAGATGAAAAATTGATATTTGATATGAAAGCGAAATTAGGCCGATATGGAAGGCAATTTGACGTTAAAAAGAGCAGGTAAGACGCGTTTATGTGCCCTGTGTCACTGGGATGAATTATTATTCGTGCCTCAGGTTCACTAATGTTTTTCCAACTAAAGGGATAATCGGACTGCGGATGTTCAACTAGAATATAGGCATTAGTTTTACAGTGTAAATGATCGTTTTGAGATCGTTTATATCCCTACATAAAGCGGCGCGCGATGCTGCTGAATAATAATTAGGAAGGAATGAACAATGTCTTCTGCATTTTACCAACAGATTCAAACTCAAATCGAAGAAGTTAAAGAAGAAGGTCTTTACAAGTCTGAGCGCATTATCACTTCTGCTCAAAAAGCAGCGGTTTCTATCTCGACTGGTGAAGAAGTATTAAATTTCTGTGCAAACAACTACTTAGGCCTTGCTAACCACCCTGAACTGATCGAAGCTGCGAAAGGTGGTATGGATCAACACGGTTTTGGTATGGCTTCAGTGCGTTTCATCTGTGGTACTCAAGACTCTCACAAAGAACTAGAGCAAAAGCTATCTACGTTCCTTGGTAAAGAAGACACAATCCTGTACACATCTTGTTTTGATGCGAACGCTGGCCTATTCGAAACAATTCTAGGCAAAGAAGACGCAATCATTTCTGATGCTCTAAACCACGCATCTATCATCGATGGTGTTCGTCTGTGTAAAGCAATGCGCTTCCGCTACGCGAACAACAACATGGAAGAGCTAGAGCAACAACTTATCGCAGCTAAAGAAGCTGGCGCTCGTCACACGCTTATCGTAACTGACGGCGTATTCTCTATGGACGGCGTAGTGGCTAACCTTCCTGCTATCTGTGACCTTGCAGACAAGTACGGCGCACTAGTAATGGTTGATGATTCTCACGCAGTGGGCTTCATGGGCGAAAACGGCGCGGGTACTCACGAGTTCCACAACGTTGTTGACCGTATCGACATCATCACAGGTACGCTTGGTAAAGCAATGGGTGGCGCTTCAGGCGGTTACACTTCTGGTAAGAAAGAAGTAATCGATTGGTTACGTCAGCGTTCTCGTCCATACCTATTCTCTAACTCTGTTGCACCTGCAATCGTATCGGCGTCTATCCGTGTTCTAGATCTTCTAGCGGAATCTGGCGATCTACGTACTCAACTATGGGAAAACTCTGCTCACTTCCGTACTCGCATGGAAGAAGCGGGTTTCACAATGGGTGGTGCTGACCACGCTATCATCCCAATCATGCTTGGTGATGCAAAAGTAGCAGCTGAATTCGCAGAGCGCGCTCTAGAGAAAGGCATCTACGTTGTAGGTTTCTCTTTCCCTGTAGTACCAAAAGGCCAAGCGCGTATCCGTACACAAATGTCTGCTGCACACTCTCGTGAGCAACTAGACCGCGCAATCGATGCGTTCATCCAAGTTGGTAAAGATATGGGTATCATCTAATTTTAAAGGGGTGCCTTGTGCATCCTTTAGTTAGATAGAGCAACGCCCAATAGCACATATAGATTTTTGATTCTCGCCTTACAGTTAGGCGAGATGAACTGGATAACATTATGAAAATTAAAGCACTTTCTAAGCTTAAGCCTGAAGAAGGCATCTGGATGACCGAGGTTGAAAAACCTGAAATGGGTCATAATGATCTTCTTATCCGTATTAAGAAAACCGCAATTTGTGGTACTGACGTACACATCTACAACTGGGATGAGTGGTCACAAAACACAATTCCAGTACCTATGGTAGTAGGTCATGAATACGTGGGTGAAGTTGTTGGCATCGGCCAAGAAGTTCGTGGTTTTGAAATCGGCGACCGTGTATCTGGCGAAGGTCACATCACATGTGGTCACTGTCGTAACTGTCGTGGCGGACGTACTCACCTTTGTCGTAACACAACAGGTGTTGGTGTTAATCGCACTGGTGCGTTCTCTGAGTTCCTTGTGATCCCAGCGTTCAACGCATTTAAGATCCCTGCAGAAATCTCTGATGATCTAGCATCAATCTTTGACCCGTTTGGCAACGCAGTACATACAGCGCTTTCTTTCGACCTAGTAGGCGAAGACGTGCTAATCACTGGTGCTGGTCCAATAGGTATCATGGCTGCTGCTGTTGCTAAGCACGTTGGTGCTCGTCACGTTGTCATTACTGATGTAAACGAATACCGCCTAGATCTTGCTAAGAAAATGGGCGTAACTCGCGCAGTAAACGTGATGGAAGAGAAGCTTGAAGACGTAATGTCTGATCTTGGCATGACTGAAGGCTTCGATGTAGGCCTAGAAATGTCTGGTAACCCATCTGCGTTCAACAGCATGCTGACTAACATGAACCACGGCGGTAAGATCTCTCTACTAGGTATTCCACCATCAGACATGGCAGTAGACTGGAACCAAGTAATCTTCAAAGGCTTGGTTATCAAAGGTATCTACGGTCGTGAGATGTTCGAAACTTGGTACAAGATGGCTTCTTTGATTCAATCTGGCCTAGATCTAACACCAATCATTACTCACCACTACAAAGTGGACGACTTCCAGAAAGGCTTCGACATGATGCGATCTGGTATGTCTGGTAAGGTAATTTTAGACTGGGAATAAGCTTAACAGTTAATCAATAACAAAAAGGCGATAGTTGATACTGTCGCCTTTTTTGTTTTTAAACGAGAACAGCTGTTAGTTAGTTGAGATGAATACAGGACATAATTACTGTATTCATTATCACTCAGATAGGATGGCAGATTTTGTTACATATACTGGTTGATGTACACGTCGACTAAAAACATGAGCACAGGAACTGTACTCAGAAGTGCGAAAAAGACGATAGGCACCCAGTTTTTCATTTTCTTTTTAGGTTGCTTAGGGTTATTCATAAATTAGGCCTTAAATTAGTTGAAGTGTTTGCACTGCTGCTGGGCACGCTATGGGTGAATTAGCGTGGGGCGCTGTTTAACAGAAGGTTCTAGTTGTATATTTATGGTATCAAATAAAATAGTTGATACCTATATGGTTATGGAGATCCTTGGTGCGCGTCAAAAATATAAAGTGTAGGTGGTTCATAAAGGCTCGATAATAATGAACCTATTACAATAAACATTGCCTCACTCGGCATATGAAATAAACGTATAAAAAGATTTGGAGAATACAGAATGAGAACAATAGGAAACATCATTTGGTTTCTGTTCGGTGGCGTATTTATGGGACTGGCTTGGTGGTTCTTCGGGCTACTTGCATTCCTCACCATTGTTGGTATCCCTTGGGGCAGAGCGTGTTTTGTAATGGGTAACTTCTCTTTTTTCCCATTCGGACAAGAAGCGATTTCGCGTGATGAGTTAACTAATGAGATGGATATAGGCACGAGTCCGTTAGGTGTGATTGGGAACATCATTTGGTTTTTATTTGCGGGAATCTGGCTTGCGATGGGTCACATCATGTCAGCAGTGGCGTGCTTCATTACGATCATCGGTATTCCGTTTGCGATTCAGCATTTAAAGTTAGCGGTTATTTCACTGGCGCCAATCGGTAAAACGGTTGTCGACAAGCATGAAGCCGATGCGGCACGAGTAAGAAACTACAAAGGCTAAGGCTCCGGTCTTCTGAGCTTGATATAAAGTTGAAAAGCATATCGTATGATGTGCTTTTTTTACGTCGTGGTTCCTATCGAGTGTCTAATTTGACGGTGCCAGAGGCAAAGGCTTGATGTGATACGACTGATAAAAGAAAACGGGCTCAGAAGGTGAGCCCGTTTGTGTTTGTTTTGACCTGTTTTAATAACAAGTGACGGGTAGCTAGACTACATCGCTGCTTCGAAGATCGCTGAAATTTCTTCGTGCGTGGCTTGTTTAGGGTTAGTGAAACCACATGCGTCTTTCAGTGCGTTGTCTGATAGGGTTGGAATATCTTCTAGTTTGGCGCCTAACTGTGCGATGCCTGTTGGGATATTTACATCATTCGCTAATTGAACAATTGCGTTAATTGCTGCGTCTGCGCCTTGCTCCGGTGACATCCCCTCAACATTTACGCCCATTGCTTTCGCAACGTCACGTAGACGCTCTGGACAAACTTGCGCGTTGTAGCGTTGAACGTGTGGAAGCAAGATAGCGTTACATACACCGTGTGGAAGGTCATAGAACCCACCCAGTTGATGCGCCATTGCGTGAACATAACCAAGAGAAGCGTTGTTGAATGCCATTCCTGCCATAAACTGTGCGTAAGCCATTTGCTCACGAGCTTCAATGTCTTCGCCGTGCGTTACGGCTGTTCTTAGGTTCGCTTGCACAAGCTCAATAGCTTTAATGGCTACTGCGTCTGTGATTGGCGTTGCTGCGATAGAAACGTAGGCTTCGATTGCGTGTGTTAACGCGTCCATACCTGTTGCAGCCGTTAGTGATGCAGGTTTAGCAAGCATCAGTTCAGGATCGTTTACAGAGATAAGCGGCGTTGTGTGCTTATCTACGATAGCCATCTTAATGTGACGCTCTTCATCAGTGATGATGCAGAAACGTGTCATTTCAGATGCAGTACCCGCTGTGGTATTGATAGCAATTAATGGCATCATTGGTTTTTCAGACTGATCAACACCTTCGTAATCTGAGATTTTGCCACCATTAGATGCGACAAGAGCAATACCTTTTGCGCAATCATGAGGAGAACCACCTCCTAGAGAAACAACAAAGTCACAATCATTATCTGTAAGTAGCTCAAGGCCGTCATTAACGTTAGTAATGGTTGGGTTTGGCTGGGTGCCATCGAAGACAACAGCGTCAACGCTACGTTGGCTAAGAAGGTCTTGTACCTGCTTTACCACGCCAATTTGGTTAAGAATCTTATCCGTAACGATCAGACCTTTTTTGAAGCCTTGAGACTGAATGCTATCAGCAGCATCTTTCAAACAGCCGGTACCCATGAAGTTTATTGTAGGGATGTAAAACGCGCTAGACATTGGGAAACTCCGTTAATTATAGTTTTTGATTTGTTCTATGTTGTTGGTAATATTAGGAAAACCTTCGATCCTAGATAAGCTTTAACCCAAACTACCACTTTGTGATTATGTATTAAGTTTGATGCATATGACAATCGTTTTTATGGTTTTATGTGAGTTTACTATCAGCAGAAAAAACCAAATTAAGAAGAATATGTTGAGGTGATGGTCAATTGAGTGGCTAACAAATGAGTATTATTAGTTTGACTCGTCTGCTTTAGAAGATGCCAAACTCGTTTTACATTGGTTTGAACTGCTCTCATGTTCTGTTTCTGAATTTTCATTTTTATTCGGTTCTTCATCGTAGTGTTTGACCACAAAAGGAGTAAGTATTACGGATGATGGCAAGAAGTGCTTCATAGTACCTCCCGGTACTTAAATGGATTTTTATTGTATGGTATTGGTTTAATATGTGGCAGAATTTGCGATATATCATGACTTGCGACTTGTTTTCTATAAATTATTAGATTTATATACAGGCTCACAAAATTGAGAGTAAAGTGATGACCCGCCCTTTGAGGCAACGATAAAAACAACGACAAAACAGCGCATGCACTGCTCAACAGCGCGAGTAAGAGGACATAAAATGAAGTACGATTGGATATTCTTTGATGCGGATGAAACCTTGTTTCATTTTGATGCTTTTCAAGGGATGAAGTTGATGTTTTCCCGTTTTGGTGTTGACTTTAGCGAACAGGATTATTCATTTTATCAAGAGGTTAATTTACCATTATGGGTAGATTACCAAGATGGTCGTATCACGGCAGCTCAACTGAAGCATGCGCGTTTTGAAAGCTGGGCGGCAAAGTTAGAGACAACAACGGCAGCATTAAACAGTGCATTTTTAGCCGCAATGGCGGACATTTGTTCTCTGCTTCCTGGTGCCAAAGAGTTGATGGAGTCGTTAAAAGGCAAAGTGAATATGGGCATCATCACTAATGGCTTCACAGAGCTACAATCGATCCGTTTAGAGCGAACAGGAATGACAGGCTATTTTGACCATGTGATCATTTCTGAAGAAGTCGGTGTCGCAAAACCAGACGCCGAAATTTTTGAATATGCACATAAGCTGATCGGATTGCCATCGAAGCAACGGGTATTGATGGTAGGGGACAATCCGCACTCTGATATATTGGGAGGCTTGGATTTTGGTATTGAGACTTGTTGGCTGAATAGCCAAGAGAAAGCGACACCTGCGGGGATTAACCCTCACTATCAGGTTCGATCTCTGGCTGACCTACAAGATCTTCTACTGGCATAATCGCCTGCTAGTTTTGACTTTATAAGTTAATTATCGACAACCGAGTACCAGCATGTGCTCGGTTGATTTTTCTACTGGTTTATCATCTAGCTTAAAACATAGATTGCAGCGTTGAAGCACAGTCGGCCTGATGCTTGGCACTGAAGACCAAGACAATGAATATAAGGAAGAGGCGTGCTGAAATCTCATCGCCATAGCTGCTACGGTATTACTGCCATTTTACTTTGGAGCTGCTTAATTGCACTGTCTCGTAGCGTTTCAGAACAACTGGGGCCCATTGGTGGCGCAGCCAGTCTTTATACGGTGAGCTCACTGTTGTTGGTTTGTGTTATGGGGCTACCTAAGCCGTCGCGCTTCTCTAAGTCATACTTGTTGATCGGCGGTGCTTTATTTGTTTGCTACGAGATTTTCTTGGCTTTGGCTTTGGGAATGGCAAACAATCGACATCAAGCCTTAGAAATGGCGGTGATCAATTATCTCTGGCCAGCACTGACAGTGTTGTTTGCGGTATTGTTGAGCGATAAAAAGATCAACTGGTTAGTTTATCCAAGTATCTTCTTGGCATTTTTTGGCGTGGCTTGGAGCATCAGTGGCGAGCAGGGGCTTTCTGTCGACCAAATAGCGGCTAATATTGCGACGAATCCTAAAACCTATTCGATGGCATTTTTCGGAGCAATTATTTGGGCTGTGTATTGCAATTACACCCAACGGGTTGCTAAAGGCCAAAATGCGATTGTGTTTTTCTTTATCGCTACCGCGGTCACCCTGTGGATTAAATATGCACTGAGTGATGAAACCGGCATGGTAATGACAACGAGTGCGGCGATTGACTTAGTGCTTGCTGGGGCTTGTATGGGAGCAGGTTACGCACTTTGGAATACAGCAATATTAGGTGGCAATATGATGTTTCTGGCGACCATGTCGTATTTTACGCCAATCTTCTCTACCTTACTGTCTTCCGTGATTCTCGGTTTGTCATTGAGCATCACGTTTTGGCAGGGCGTGTGTATGGTGACGATTGGTTCGCTCGCTTGCTGGTGGGTAACTAGAGAAAAGCCGACATCAAAGGTGTCGGCTTCTAAAGAGGTTCAATCTTCCCCTTAATCTGATGTTATCTTGTCGCGTGAGGTTTTTCCTCATTTGTTAGGTAAAAGCTTAACTCGCGACATTGAGGTTCAATTGAAGCTCATAAGGCATCTTAGATAAGCGTCGCTTAAGTTGGCGGCGCGTTCGTTCAATATCATTGAACGCAATTGCTTGTTGGTCGTTGGTATGAATATCAACGTTAATTCTGAGTTCTGGGCCAACTTTAGTCACCCCCATCAGTTCTAAATTTTGATCCGCTTCTTTGTTTACCTCGACAACATTCTTATCCACCGCGTCACAAATGTCTTTGGTTGCCGACATCATTAGAAGTTCACGCATTGCTTCGCGCAACATGTCAAATGGGACTTTGATGAAGTAGAAAGACATAATCAACATCATCACTGGGTCAGCATAAACCGCATATGCTGATAGTGGAGAAAAAGTCACTAGCCAAGCAACTACGAACCCCGCGGTCACTGCCACACTCAATAACGTATCCATTTGCCATTGTTTTGACTCGGCTTGAATCAGGCCTGAAGAGATACTTTTGCTCTTATTGGCGATGTACCACCAAGCGTAACCACAACCTAATACGTTGATAATACCGAACAGAGTTGCGATAGAAGTATCAACTTCACGGCCGCCAGTCATAAGGGCACCAATCGCAGAGTAAAGTGAGTAACCAACCACAAGCAGAATGACTAGGGCTTTTATCGCAATAACAATCGGTTCTATGATAGCTCGACCAAACGGGAACTCTCTATCTGAAGGGCGATTAATGTATTTTGAAGCAGCTAGTGACAATAAAGTTAACAGTAAGCTGATAAGAGAATAGACACCGTCAAATACTATGACCAGAGAGCCAACGATAAGACCCAACACCAATCCGCCAATAGCGAAGCCTGATGCTAAAAGGGCTGAGAACAATAGTACTCGATTTTCGTTTTGGCTTTTCCTGTCGCACATAAAATTTTCCAGATGTTTTTAATAGCCTCATTGTTCTGATATTGAGCTAACTTTACAAACCTTATATAGTGAAGTTGGCCGTTTTGATCTAACATTTAACTATAAAGCATTAAAATTCAAATAGTTAATATTAGTTTATGGTGCCAATTATATTGACATTGAGTGTTTGTTGATGATTCAGAACAACTGAAATGAGAGAATTTATGATTAATAAAACATATCGTTGGCAAATGTTGTATAGCTCTAGAAAATTAAGCGATACTCCAATAAAGGCTCAGGGTTAGAGCGCGATCAATAAATTGTTCAAGCTTTAACGAAATGGTATGAATTTCAAAGGAATGGGTAAATATGAAGTTTGACAATCTCAGCGATAGTGAATTATGGGGCATTGCTAAACCAATTATGGATAACCTGATGGAGGGCTCAACAAAAATTGATCATGCACAGCACAGCCGAGACTTTACGCAGAGGATGAAGGATATTGTTACGCCTGAATATCTGGAAAAGGTGTGTCGCTATTATCAGCACAGCAACGGATTTTTTGCTGAACGTGAGCCAGTTGCGCTATTCAGACGATCTGATTCAATCGCCTTTGTTTGGAAGCAAGCGTATACCATTGCTAAAGGCGAGTTTGTCGCTGAAATGGTACTGGTTGAAGAAGATGGACGTTACATGGTTGATCACGTTATGGTTTTCTAAGGAGAGGGCGTGTTAGCTGTCGTATAATTTTACGTATTGATATAGAAAAAACCGGGTAGTCTAGAAATCAAATAGATAATCACTTATTTGATCCGCTAACCAACTCATACCTGGATGCTCAGCCATTCCCGCAGCTGTAAACATACAGTAATCTTCTTGCGTTAGTCCGTAAGTATGCTTAATAACAGCCAACTCTTGTTCACGAAGTAAGTGGCGAATCAATGGTTCAGGCAATACGCCCCAAGCGTTTTCACGTAGAATAGTATCCAACATAAAGTCGAAGCTAGAAAAGCCGATGTGGCGACGCGAGAAGGGCTCAAGCTCTGGGTTATCTTTTTCATTGAGATAAACCATCGTTACTTGCATCGAATTTCTCAACACTTCATCAGATACACGTCGCATCACACTCAGATCGTGTCCTTTTTTACATACAGACATCATTCTAATCTTACCAAGTGGGTTGTAGATTATTCTTGGATCATCAACACGCTCGTAATCGACACCAAACGCGAAATCGACTTGCTGGGTTTCGACTAGGTTGGCTAAGTCACCACTCGATGCAAGAACGAAGTTGAATGAGGTGGAAGGATACTTCTTGTTGAGTGCATGAGATAAGTCCTGCCACATTTCGTCGGGTAATGAATCGTCGCGAGCGATCCATATCTCCGCATTGAATTCACCTGATACATAGAGACAAGTCTGCTTAATGCGAGCTACCGTCACCAACATGCCTTCGCAATCTTTATAGATGGCTTTGCCTGCTTCAGAAAGCTCAACGTGGTTTCCGCTGCGCACAAACAGTTCTATATCTAACTCTTTCTCTAAGGCTTTAATCGACATGCTGAGTTTAGTTCGGTTGCATTCTAACTGACGTGCAGCTTCAGAGACGGATCCTAAATCAGCAACAGAACAAAAGGCTTGGACTTGAGAAAGGTTCATTTCATTTCCATATTGAGCGGGAGTAGGCACATATTATCTGAATATTGTGCTGACTATCTTAGAAATAGTCCATCTTTGCATGATAACTCTATGACGAATTGGCTAATTTGGTTTATTCTGTGCGTGTTCCGAACCTACAAGAAGTAAAGATGGAGGCCATGATGGCGAAACAATGGGACGAGTACGCACCTGACTGGGATAACGATCCCGCAACTGTAGTATTCGCACAGTCCGTATTTGACCAGTTAACACAGCTCGTTGATTTGAACGGAACCCGTGTCCTTGATTTTGGTTGTGGTACAGGACTACTCAGCCAAAAAATATCTCCTTTTGCAAAAGAGGTCATCGCGCTTGATATCTCTGAAGGGATGATCGAAGAGCTAGATAAAAAAGAGCTAACCAATGTTGAAGCCGTTGTCGATATTCTATCGCGCGGGCTTGCGGCGCAGCATCCAGCCTTCAGAAATCAATTTGATGTAGTGGTAGCGTCTTCGGTATGTGGTTTTATTCCGAATTTACAAGACACGGTCAGTTTGATTTATACGTTGCTCGAAAACGATGGCATTTTTGTTCACTGGGATTGGCACCTTGAAAACGACGATGAAGATTATGGCATCAGTCTAGAGCGTTCAAAAAATGTTCTAGGTGCTGCTGGTTTCTCTGTTGTTGAAGTATCAACACCGTTCTCAATTGACACTCCGCAAGGACCTTTAAAGGTATTGATGGGGGTTGGTCGTAAACAAGTGCTCCCTCACCTTTAACAGATACTGTCGCTCGTCTCTTTCTCTATAGCGTGAACTATAAATAATAAACTCACATTAACGGTCCCATGACCAGTTATGTGGGTTTTTTTGTTTTTACCCGTTTGTGTTTCAAGATAAATGACTAGACTAGTACTTACAGAACTCTGTTATTTATTCGTTTAGCTTTCATTATTTGCTATTCAGTAATACCGAATTTCCATTTTGGAAATATAGTCTTTCATACCTTTCATTAGTGGAAACTCAAAACATAGGTGTAGAATAAACCCATAGTAAAATAGAGGGTTTAATCATGAGCCACCAATCTGCGTCATCTACTTCTTCACCACTTTCAGAGCAACAACAACGCTTTAGCAATATCATTTCAGATGCCAACCTGTCTCCAAAACAGAAGTCGCACTATCTTGCCTTAGCAGCTGAAGCGAGCCTACCGTATATGCCGGTAAGCAATGAAGTAGAGCAAGCCTTACAAGAAGGTGTGCTATGTGACATGTTTGAAGGTCACGCCCCATTTAAGCCGCGCTATGTACTTCCAGACTACTCTAAATACTTACATCAAGGCTCAAAGTATTTAGAGCTTAGCGCGGCAACTAATTTCGACGAAGCATTGAACATGCTGACCATCCTTTATCATCACGTTCCATCAGTGACTTCCATCCCGGTTTACTTAGGTCAACTGGACGATGTATTGATGCCTTTCGTTGGCGACTTAACGGAAGAGCAGGTTTATCAAAAGCTTAAGCTATTCTGGATCATGCTGGATCGCACACTGCCAGATGCCTTTATGCATGTGAATATCGGCCCGACAGACAACATTATTTGCCGTACGATTTTGCGTGTAGACGCTGAACTGAAGCAGATCGCACCAAACTTAACCTTTATGTACGACCCTGCTGTGACACCTGATGATCTACTTCGTCATGCGGCAAGCAATATCTGTGAGTGCAGTAAACCACATATCGCAAACTATCCAGCGCATGCCGAGGCTTACGGCGACAAGCGTTTTGGTATTGTGAGCTGCTATAACTCTTTGCCTTTAGCGGGTGGTTCAAACACCTTGGTGCGTATGAACCTAAGGCAAGTGGCGTTGAAGTCTGAGGACAGTGCAGATTTCTTACAACAAGTATTGCCGAATTACAGTGGCATCATGGTTGAATTGATGAACGCTCGTAGCCGCTTCTTGCATGAAGAGTCTCACTTTTTTAACGGCTTCCTGACCAAAGAAGGCCTTATTGAAGAAGATCGCTTTGCGCCAATGTTTGGTATTTACGGCATGGCGGAAGCGGTTAACATCTTGATGGAGAAAGAGAGCCAAGCAGGGCGCTATGGTCACGATGAACAGGCGAATCAACTCGGTTACAGTATCTCTGAAAAGCTGGCTGAGATCGTCGAAAGCTCTGAAGTGAAATATGGGCTGGAAGGTAAGGCACTGTTGCACGCTCAAGGCGGTATCAGCTTAGATGAAGATGTAACACCAGGTGTGCGTATTCCTTATGGTACAGAGCCAGATCCTGTCGCTTATGTTCGTGCTACAGCAGATCACCACAAGTTTTACACCTCGGGTATCAGTGACATTCTGACCATCGACGAAACAGTGAAATCTAACCCTGAAGCGATGTTCAACCTGTGTAAAGGCGCGATTCAAGCGGGCTACCGTGAATTCACCGCTAACGTGGCATCAAATGACTTGGTTCGTGTGACGGGTTACATGATTAAGCTTTCAGACATTGCTAAATATGACGAGCAAGGCTCTCGCACTAACACGACTTTCTTAGGCGCTGAAGCTGCGAAGAACACGGGTATCTTAGAGCGTAAACCACGCGTGGCGAGCTTAGAGATGTCGCCGATGTACGAATAGAACTTTAATCTAACTATATCCATAACCAAACAATATCAATGATGAAAATTTCTGATCTAACAACTCAAATGGCTAGGGTTAATAACAATAAGACAGAAAAACAAGCGAAGGTCAGCCGTGTGCTGACCTTTTCTTGTGTTGATGGGCCGGGAAATCGTCTAGTACTGTTTCTACAAGGCTGTAATTTTGATTGTATTACTTGTCATAACCCACATACCATCAATCACTGTAACCATTGTGGGGACTGTGTCAGCGGGTGTCCAAGCGGTGCACTAAGCGTTGTTGATGGCAAAGTGAAGTGGGATCTGTCTGCCTGTACCAATTGCGATCAGTGCATTGATATCTGTAATCATAAATCGAGTCCGAAAATTACCTCGATGACGGTCTCGGAGGTACTTGAACTCGTTAGGCACAATCAATTTTTCTTGAGTGGTATTACCGTTTCGGGCGGTGAAGCGACCATACAACTGCCGTTTATTATCGAATTGTTTCAAGTAATCAAAAGCGATTCGCAGTTGGCACACTTAACGTGTTTTATTGATAGTAATGGTTCGCTGCCACAACAAGGGTGGGACAAAGTGTTGCCTTTCCTTGATGGCGCGATGATTGACTTAAAGTCATGGCAATCGGAAACCCATCTATGGTTAGTTGGCAGAGGGAATCATAGGGTGTTTGAAACCATTAACTACCTTGCAGATAAAGGAAAACTACACGAAGTTAGGTTGCTGCATATTCCCAATAAAAGTGATCTCGATATTGAGGTAGAGCAGGTCGGTTATTACTTAAAAGGCTTGCCAAGTGATGTTCGTATTCGATTGAATGCCTTTCAACATCATGGCGTAATTGGTGAAGCATTAGAGTGGTCTAAATGTACAGAGCAACAAATGCAGAGCTTTCACGACAAGCTCTACGCTATCGTTCAAAGGCCGATGCAAACACCTGAGGTTTATACCTAATCTTTTATCAACATCGAGTCTTTTATAAACACTAGTCTCGTTAGTTAAATCGGCTTCTAGCACAATCCTAGGCTTCTAAGAATAAGTCACACAGCCATTTGATCGCTTGGTCATTCATGTTTGGCTTATTCCATACTAGGCTGTACGCCACTTTACCGTAATCGAAAGGAAGTGGCTTACTCACTAAACCTTGTGCTTGTTTTGCATGCTCAGCCCATTGTTTTGAACAGGTGAACAAGAAAGGCGTGTGATGACAAAGTACGGCTGCAGCACCAAAGTCCGCTACCGATATCGCCATTTTTCGCGGCTGGTGGCATTGAACTAGGTTTTGTTCAAAGTAAGGCTGAGACAGTTCGTTATCTAGGATCCCAATATGTTTATGGTTTAAGTAATCTTCAACAGTCAGTTCTTGTCGGGCAAGTGGATGGTGTGCGCCCATTAAGCAAACCATTTCATCTTGAAGTATGGTTTTCCAGACTAATTCTTTGTTGTTTGTCGGAGGTTGAGAAATGTCATGGGGCAGTAGAACCAAATTAATCTTGCCACTTAATAATGCGTCGAAGCCGAGTTGTTGTTTTGAATAGATAGTTAGCTTGGCTTTGGGGGCGAGTTCCGTCGTTATTCTGCTTATCTTCGAGGCGAACACCTCAAAGGTACTTTCACGCATCGAAAGTGAAAAGTTGCCTTGGTAATCTTGCGGGACAAAGCTTTTTTGATGAAGTAAGCCGTTCATACTGGCTAGAATTGCATGTACAGTAGGAGCTATTTTCAGTGCAAATGGTGTCGGAATCAACTTGGTGCCATCTCTATAGAATAGCTCATCATTTAAGATGTCACGCAGTTGAGAAAGGTTTTTACTCACACTTGAAGGGCTCACACAAAGCTGCTCAGACGTTTGAGTAACACTATGAGTGTCCAGCATAATATGAAGTGCAGTGAGGTGCTTAAGGTTCACTCTCGATAAATGTAAGTAATCCATTCACAACTCACTCAATACTTGGACAGTTTAGGTTTTAAGGTTTGTAACCGAAATTAGCGTGCTAACTTGTGATGAGCTCGCGAGAAATGACCTGCACAGAAGGCACCGACAATAGAAAGTTCTCCTGCTAAACACAGCACCGCGCAAACTTCTGCTAACGCTTGTGACTTTCCGTTACCATGTAACCCTAATAGATCTAAACAAGCTTTTTGACTAGGAAGGCTTGTACCGCCACCAACCGTACCCAGCATCAAGTTCGGCAGCGTAACACTAGCGTAAAGTCCGCCTTCTTTATTTAGCTCCATACGCGTCATACCAATCGCAGATTCAGCAACACACGCCGCGTCTTGGCCACAAGCGATATAAAGTGCAGCCAGTGCATTGGCATAATGGGCATTAATACCAATCGTACCACTCAAAGCGCCACCTACCGTAGTCATTTGGCCAAATTGGACCATCTTCTCTGGTGTGGTGTGTAGATACTTTGCGATAACCTCAGCAGGAATATTGATTTCAGCTGTTACCTTTTTACCACGAACGCTGCGTAAGGTTTGGGTATTGGCTTTCTTATCACCCGACAAGTTACCATCAAGGAAAGCATGATCGGGTTTAACCGGCGTGTTTTCTATGATGTACTCAAATACTGCATTAGTGGCAATTGTCACCATGTTCTGACCAGATGCATCTCCAGTTAGGAATTCAAACACCAAGTAAACATGGTTGCCTTCGATGTTGATATTGATGTCGGTAAGTCTGCCATGTGAAGTGGTGGCTTCTGCCAAGGCTTTAAACTGTTCATATTGAGTAACAGCCCAAGCAACAAACTGTCCCGCTTCAACTAACCCTCGGAATGCAAAACCAGGGGTACGTGTTACACCTTCATTGAGCAGCATTGCACTTGCGCCACCACAAGCGGTGATCAGCTTTGAACCACGGTTGTAAGACGCAACAAGTGCAGCTTCCGTCGTTGCAAGCGGTACCAAATAATCGCCCTCAGCAAACAGACCATTCACTCTTAGTGGGCCAGATATACCGACAGGTACTTTCACTGTTCCAATAAAGTGCTCGATGTTTTTTTCATAAGCTTGAATCTGACTTTCAGTATGAGTATCGAGCAGCTCTTGTTGTGATTCTGCGTTATTAAGGGCCGCCCAGCGACGTGTAAGGTTTTTTTTTGTCAGATAGGGGCTCGGTGTCAGCTTGTTTACTGGCTTTTCAAAGTGAGGTTGAAGCTTTTTTTCTAATTCGTCTGCGGAGATGTCGCCTCCTAAAATAGAAACATAGTCACGGCGATGCAGATTTAGTTTTGGCATAAATAGTATGAAGTGAAGTTTGTGCAGCAAATTGGTTTGCGCTGATTCTACCGAGTAATAAGCCAGAAACAAGCGTCAGATATAATGAGTTACAGTTTGTGTGCTTATCGTGTCAAAAAGCTTCAAAAGTCGTTGAATCAAACTGGTTTAGAGCATCAAAAATGTACGAAATGTAAGTGTAGTTTAGATATGGATGTCGAGAAGACTGCCGATAGCTTCGTTTTGACGATCAACGACACTCGCACCAACACGGTTATAATTGGCACTTTGGGTCAGCTTTAGTAAGGGATCACTCGAGGGCGAAACGGGTTCTGGTTCTTTGTCTTTAAACGAAGTGTATTGCTCAGGCTCTACTTGGTTAAAGCTGAGGTCACTGCTTTTGAAAGCATCATCGGAGTTTGGAGAGTTTTTGGAGGCTTGGTTGAGCTCGATAGCGGCTTCTTCAGCCATTTTGGTTGACTGCTGAATAATGGCGTAACCAGATTGAATACCAGATATCGACATAGCAGAACCTTTAATTGACGTATCGGTTAAGTCTAGGTGGACTATATTTTGAGCGCAATGGTTAAGGAATGATATTTATAGTGAAACGGTATACTTAAGCTAAAATAGTGACGTCTGTCTATTAACTGAACAGGTCGTTTAGTACATTTAGCTCTTCATCGGTAAGAAGAGTTTGCTTTTCCGTTTCAAGATTACCATCGATCTCCCCTTGCAGCGCCTTTAATTGCTGCGGGTTAAGATACTGTATCTGTTGTTTGAACGCTTCAAATTGTTGTGTATTCATAACGTGACCTTGCTTCAAATCCATATGCTCAGTTGAGCATAGACTACTGATTCAGGAAATCAAACAAGATTAAGTGAATATTATTTGAAGTTTGCAATTTCCTAAAACTAAGACAACTATAAATCTATTTGGTCGTTTTTTGTCCGGAAAGTGTTAGGCAAAGTTATAGTTTAGTCAGTTAAAGTCAAAAAATTATTTATAATGTAAAAGCGATTCAGCCCTTTCACAATAAGGGTAGGAAAGTTGTTGCTCTACCTATTTTGGGGGTTGGTAGAGCAATGTATAACTATACGTAATGATTAAAACTTGAGCGGTTGGTGCTATCTGTCTATTTTTACAGCACTTTGTTCATCAAGAAGTTTCCTTGTTGATGTACTTATTAATGTTGACTTTAAATGCAAACTTGGTCGCTAAAGTATGCAGTTCCGGAAGCATTCGATAAATTAAATGCAGCTGTTGTAGAACCATTCTAACAGACCCCTCATCTTCTTCTCGCCATTCACTCAAGCGCTTATCAAGTTCAGGATCATAGGTATTTTTGATTTCACATTGCTCATGGTAGGAATAGAGCTGGTCATTCAGAGCGTCGAGGTGATCATGTATGACACGATGTGCATCCAACACAAGTTTATGTGTGGATTCGTCATCAATACGAGTTCTATGAGCACCTAATGCAGAAATATAGCTCAACAGAGCGTGATTGAGGGTCAGAAATCGAAAGCTATCGTCTTCAGAAGTACGATATTTATCAGGCTCAGCTAACATACTGCTAATGACCAGAGTTAGATTCGCGTCGTTATTGTGTGCACTGCGACGAGCGATACGATAATTCAAAGTGTCTTTTTTTCCGACGCGGTATTGGCCAATGATTTGGTCTAAGTAATTTTTATTGGAATCGAGAGCATCGGCCATGACCTTGTGCAGTCGCTTTGATTGCCAGTCTGGCAACACGTAGACCACTGCGAGCACGGCTAGGGCACACCCAATAAACGTATCCGCTAGCCTTGGCAGCACCACGGCATAGCCTTCGCCGAGCTGATTAAAGCAGAATAATACCAGTAATGTGATGAAGCTTGTTGCGAAGCCGTAATTGTTGATGCGAAACGCAAAGAACATAACACCACTGATAACAATGAATACTAACTGGCTTTCTTGAGAAGGGAAGAAGGTCAGTAGTGGGACGCCTATCAACAAGCCAGCCACAGTTCCGATCACGCGGGCCGTCAGTTTTTTTCGTGTGGCACTGTAGTTTGGTTGGCACACAAACAGTGTAGTAAGTAAGATCCAATAACCACGTTCAATATCAAAGCCTTGGATGATGCCATAACCGAGCGTTAGAGTGATTGCCAACCGGATTGCGTGACGAAACAACATGGAATCTTTGTGTAGGTTGGCTCTGATTTTTTGCCACATTGCGGTTAATGTGTGTGGATTCGTATCGTCCAAGACTCCTTCCTCTAACTTTTCGGCGTCTGGATTGCTGATATTCGACAGTTGTTTTTCAACGGTTGCTAGGTTATCGAATAAGTAACCTAGTTGGTTTAGCAGTGGTTTCCATTCTGTCTTGTTCTGTTGGTGTAAATGATTGAGTGAAGACATCAGCTCATCAAGTGCCAGTACAGACTTATTGCCATGTTGGTACACAGCCCCAACCTTGAGTGAACTTGCCACTTCTTTGCATGCGGTTGCTTGTGACTCTAGTAGATACTTAAAGCGGAACAACACATCAGATCGTTCGAAATGTTTCGCGAGTTCTTGATAGCGATAGTGGGTGGAACTCACACGCTCATGAATGTCTTGCGCGATAAAATAAGTATTTAAGAACCGGTCACTCGGGCCATCAATGTGTCCACGCTTTGAACGGTTAAGCAACGTTGCTTTACACATGTTGAGTGCATTAACGGTACTGGCATTCAGCTTGGCCTCGATAATGCGGTGTGGCTGAGGGATGAGGTCATAAACAGGGTAAAATAGCTCTGCTTTAGAGTCCATGTAGGTTCCAATTTGATCAAATACCGTTGCAAGGTTTTGCTGTACCGGTTGCATTGGCCATATAATTTGCCAAATCATAGACATAAAGTAATACCAAGCTGCCCCCGTTAATAGCAGCAGTGGTTGAAACCATAGGTTAGTGCTTTCGTGGGCGCCAAGCATTGCATAGATGGCTATCAACAAAGAGCCAAATGCGATACTTGCGTATTTCGGTCCAATAGCGCCCAGCATAATGAACGAGAATGTTGATGCGAAAAGCCCTAATGCGAACAACCAAGGTGTGTCGAAGAGTAGCTCAATGGAAAAGGCGGCGATTGCAAAACAGATAAACGTAAGAGTGAGCGCCTTTAAGCGGCCCGTAAAGCTGTCGTCACTTTCAGCTAGTGCAGCAGCAATAACCCCTAAAATTAAAGGCGTGATGAGTGTGTTTAGTTCATAATACCAAGCAGGAATAACAACACCCAGTAGAGTGATAAGAATTAACACGCTGTAATTGATGGTTTTATTCGCCCAATAGAGGCGTAATTTGACAGAGAAGTCCACAGTCGCTCACTTAATACACTAAAACCATAATCCTAACAGAAATCAAGCACAAGAATTTGATACTTATCCATAATTGTCCCTAGGTGGTCATGAAAACGTCGATAAGATGTGAGACATTATTAATTCTCTTTGCATCATGATATAAATTCAACATTCCCAATTAAAGAGCACGCTCCAATGCAGCTAAGCGCTAACAAGACTGCACAGTTTTTTATTCAAAATGAATATCATCAAGTTGAACTTGATGGTCCACGCCTATTGCTATCTTCAGTAGGCAGTGAAGAACGTATCCCGTTTACTATTTGGAGTGGCAAGGTCGCGATAAAGCGTGGGTTGTTTTGGGGATCATTGCAGTTCTTTGCGAATCAGCAAGATGGCCAACAGCGCAGTTGGCTAGTACAAGGCCTACCTTGGGAGCAGTGTCGTCAATTTGCACGTGTATCGGTTGCCGCGTATCAGAAGTGGCATAATACACAGTGTGAGCAACTTGCTGAACACGTCCCTCAATGGGAAGCAGAACTGACACGCCTTGAGCAACTTCCTGCTTTTCTTCCGCACTCAAAAGTTAACACTTGGGTCGACATGGTTAAATCGGATTTACAAAGTATGACCATGACGCTAGAGGAAGCCGCTCAACGTATGCCGCACCGCATCGCTCGCATGCAGCCATGGTTGTCTGAAACGGAGAGCAAGCAAGCTGATAGAAACCAGCAATGGATAGAGACAGAAAGGAAAAATTGGGAAGTGCTGTTTGCTCAGTGTGAGTCATCTCCTCTGAACTTATCGCAGCAATACGCCGTATTAATGAACGATGATCATAACCTGATTCTAGCGGGCGCTGGCTCGGGTAAAACCAGTGTTCTAACCGCTCGTGTTGCTTATCTATTGCAAAGCCACCAAGCTCAAGCTGAAGAACTTCTATTGCTTGCATTTGGGCGTGAAGCCGCTGATGAGATGAAACAGCGACTCGCCAGCAAGATTGGATTATCAGCGGAGAAGGTGCAAGTTAGTACTTTCCACCAATTAGGTTTAAAGATCCTAAATGAAGTTGAAACTGAACGTGTCGTTATTTCTCCGCTGGCATTAGACGACAATCAACGCCAAGCATGGTGTATTGATTGGTTGAAAAAGCACTGGATGACCCCCACTAACTTCAAGCGTTGGCAAAAGCACCTGTCTAAATGGCCAATTGCTTATCTTACTGGTGATGATGAGCTTGGCAGTCATGTATCTAATCTTAAATTGATTGCTTGGTTAGAAAAACAACTTGAGCAGCTTAACGCGTCGGGCTTATCGAAGAAAGAAGTACAGCAACAGCTCATCGACCACCGAGATTATACGCGCTTAAATAGTGAACTCTCATTGTGTTGGCCATGTGTTACCGCGTGGCAGAAAGCACTAAAAGAAGAGAATCATATCGATTTCTCGACCATGATCAGCCGTGCGACTCAATACGTCGAAAAGGGTAAGTTTATCTCGCCTTGGAAGTTCATCATGATCGATGAATACCAAGATATCTCACCCGATCGTCTTGCTTTGGTTGAAGCGCTGTGTAATCAGTCGAAGGCTCAACACCAAGCGTCTATTTTTGCTGTGGGCGATGACTGGCAGTCGATCTACCAGTTTGCGGGGGCCGATGTTGATTTAACAACGGGCTTTAAGGATCGCTTTGAAAGCTCGACTATTCATCACCTAGATACCACTTACCGATTTAACAATCAGCTCGGTGCGGTTGCCAATCGCTTTGTACAAGAAAATCCGATTCAATTGCCGAAAGAATTGAATAGCTTTAAGCAACAGAAGCAGAAAGCGGTGTACAGCGCGCCAAGTAAAGAAGTTGAGAAGATCCTTGACCAATTGAACCGTCAATCTAAAGGTAAAACCAAAAAATCAGTGATGCTGCTTGGTCGTAACCACTATCACAAACCAGAGTTGTTAGATGATTGGAAAAAGATCTATACCTCGATCGATCTTCACTTTATGACCTGTCATGCTAGTAAAGGTAAAGAAGCAGACTTTGTGATTATTCTTTGTGTTGATGAAGGGCAGTTTCCGGCGAAAAAGAAACAACTGCATATTGATGGCGCGTTGACTGAGTCATCCGATGTGTTTCCTTATGCCGAAGAGAGACGCCTATTTTACGTGGCAATGACGCGTGCTAAAGAGAAGGTATGGATTACGCATAGCGGTGATGGTTCTGGCTTCGTGCAAGAGCTTCACGGTTCTGATTACCCTGTGATACGCAAAAAGTAATATACCCTGTCGTTATCGTCTAAAATTAGATCTCAAAACCTGAATATAGAAGGATGCGATATGGAACATGGATCGATCAACTACATTGAATTTGCTGCACGAGATATGGCCGAAACTAAGGCATTTTTCAGTGCTGTGTTTGGCTGGAGTTTTGAAGATTATGGCCCAGAGTATTCTGCTTTCGAAGGTAAAGGTTTAATGGGTGGCTTCTATTTGGCAAATCTGGCTTCTGATGCTGAAAGTGGCGCGGCTCTGATGGTTTTTTATAGCCAAGATCTCGAGCAAACCGAGCGTGACGTGATTGATGCTGGCGGGCAGATAAACCGTGAGATTTTTAGCTTTCCTGGCGGACGTCGTTTCCATTTTAAAGAACCGAGTGGTAACGAAATGGCAGTGTGGAGTGACCAATAGTCAGCTCCAGATCCTAAATTTCGGACAAATATAAAGCCTGCAATTTTAAGCAGGCTTTCTTGTATTTGATTTCCTATTCGCTGGTCTAGCAAGCAGCTAACTCAACAAACAAACTCAGTATCAAGTACGCTCAGCGAGATACGCTTCGTAATCTGGGATCTCAATGATCACTTCTTCTTCAAGCAATGAAGAATTAAATAGGAAGTTAGCGGTAGCACGGTTGGTTGCAACAGGAATGTTCCATACACTTGCAATACGAAGTAGTGCTTTCACATCTGGATCGTGTGGTACTGCATTGAGTGGATCCCAGAAGAAAATCAGCATATCGATCTTTCCTTCTGAAATAAGCGCACCAAGCTGTTGGTCGCCGCCCATTGGGCCGCTGATCATACTTTTGATTGCTAGGCCTGTTTCTTTGCTGAGTAGAGAACCCGTAGTACCCGTCGCATATAGAAAATGGCTTTGCAGCTTTTCTTTGTTTTCCTTAACCCATCTTAGTAGCTCTGGTTTGAAGTGGTCATGAGCAACCAAAGCGATATTCTTATGCGTTGGCATAGTACGTGTTGTTTTTTGCATGAATGTTCCCTAATTATTGGTCGTATTTTTATTGTTATTGAGTGCTTAACTCAATATAACACTATGGATTCACACTGAATACTGGTCGAAACTCAGAAGGTGACAATGAATCGGCAATAATTTGATCTTTTAATGTGGCAGGAGTGAGGGCTTCAATAACTGGGGCACTGTGTTTCTCATAAGGTTGCCCTCTCAAGTAATTAATGGCTTGCTTGAGTGACAAGCGACCTTGTTCGACCATTTTATCCGTAGGTGCAAAAAGGACTTTATTGCGCAGTAAACCGCGGTAGATACCGTGACTTAAATAGCTCGAAATCAAACCTATTTCATTTGTTTTTCCTGCTGCTCTGAGCTCACTGATCGCCGCTTCGATAGCAACCGCACTTCCGACAATATATTGAATATTAGGCTGCTCAATGACTTGCTGGACAAGGTTTCGTTGTAGTTCTTTATCGTTATCAGCCCAATAGCTGATCGCGATTTCGACATCGCTCGACTTGATCGCATCATAAAAGCCGAGAGCAACTGGCTTGGTGCCTCCGCTAGATTGAGGGCCAAGTAACAGGGCGATGGGGGTTTTGCCAGAACCTTTAGGATGTGACTTCGCTAAATAATCCCCAACTTGAAAGCCCATCTGATACCAATCAACGCCCACTGTACCTTTCAATATCTTCTGTTGAATTTTATTGACGGTAAGTTCATTGACCGTCGCAAAAACGGGCGTTGAGCCGACCCAATCGGTCAGGTTATCGTGGTAAGCGTCAGGTGAAACCGTTCCTAAAACTATGGCATCGGCCCCCCATTGAGTGCAAAGCACCAGTTGTGAAGCTTGTTTAGTTACGTTGGGGTAACCGCCTGCTTCCAAAACTTTTAGCTCGACTTGCTGTTTTTCTGCTTCCGAGACCATACCGTAGTTAACGGACAACCAATAAGAGTCTTTCAGGTGCGGATAAATGGCACAAACTTTCTCTTTTTTGGTTGCAGCAGTAGCCGATTCTATCGGGCTTGGAAGCTTGCTAGCACTAGTGTTACTGCTCATTACAGCAAACAAAGCTAGGAGAAGTTTTGAAGCGAAAGGTTTAAATAGCATGGATTGCCGTTTTATTGGTCTTAGATAAGAAACACTGCAAAATATAGCGTATTCTGCAGGGGTAGAGAAGAACGTTTTAAGGTTTAGATTTTATGTTATTAGCTTCAGCAAGTATTGGACGCAAGCTACTAGCCTCATTTTTAGTGATGGCGATGCTCGTTCTTTTGTCTGCATTGATCGGTGTTTCTGGATTTAGCTTTGTAGCAAAAACAGAGAGAAACGTCGTTGACTCGGCACTGCCTGCGATGATTGAAGCTCGTCAGGTTTCCGGATTGAGTAATCGCATCATTTCGTCTGTACAAACACTTTCCAATGCAAGAAATGAAGCAGAGAGAAAAAAAGCCGGCACTGTTTTGTTCGATCAGCTCGAAGCGCTATTACAACATATCAAAGAACTAGGGGTTGACAGTTTTGACTCCGAACTGCTTGATGAACTTGAAAACAATGTTCAAAGTGTTATCAATACATTGGCTGAGCTTGGTGTCTCTGTAAAGCGTAAGCTTTGGCTCGCCAAAGAACTGTCGTCTCGTGTTGAAGAGATGCGTTTACTCGCTGAAGAGCTTGAGCAATTGACTCGTACTCAAGTTTTAAATACGGCCACGATTGCTGTAGCTAATGTCACACACATCTACGATCTGCTAGAAACCGAAGAGATAGATAAAGCCTACCAAGCACTTGATGCACTGGTTGAGGTTGATCTCGATTTATCTGAACGATTGCATGAATTGCACCTGCTAGCCTTTAAAATGCTTAATCAAATTGAAGAAACTCAAACCGTTACCAATATCGAGCGTATTCACCAGATAAAAGCTGAATTCGAATCTAATCTGAGAGTTATGGCACGCCGTGTTAAAGCGGTAGAGGATCCTACTCGTTCTGCGCAGATGGCCCAACTATTGGATGAACTGCAGCGACGACAAGTGGTGTTTGATATCGCTCTAGAGAGGTATGAGAACAACAAACAATCCGAACTCTTAATGCAGAATACTTTGCAGTTATTTGCTCAATTAAATACCACCGTCAATCAACTTATTGATGATTCAAATCGGAGTACAAAGAAAGCGGTCGATGAACTGACATCCACTCTGAGTTTGGCTCAATGGTCGCTCTCGGTTATCTCCATAATAGGTCTGGTTATCGTGGTTTTCATTGTGTGGCGTGTTGTTTATATTTCAGTAGTTAAACGTCTTACCGAGTATTCCTCTGCATTAATGTCGATCGCACAAGGGCGTTTAAACATTGATATCTCGGTAAAAGGTAATGATGAACTCGCTCATATGGGGGAAGCCATTATTACCGCCAGAAATACGGCTCAAGCGTTGCAAGTGGTTGCTGTGGGCGAAGCCAAAGCGAAACGAGAACTTGAAGAGCATAAAGAGCATCTTGAAGAGTTAATCACTGAACGCACATATCAATTACAACAAACTAACGAAAAACTGAATGTCGAAGTAAGTAACCACGCCAAAGCTCGTCACGCTGCTGAGCAAGCGAGCCGTGCAAAGTCAGTTTTCCTCGCGACCATGAGTCACGAAATCAGAACGCCAATGAATGGGGTGTTAGGTACAGCGAGATTGCTTAAAGACACGGGCCTAAATCCTTTACAGTCTGGTTATGCTGATATCATCAACCGCAGTGGTAAGAACCTGTTAGCGATTTTAAACGATGTACTTGATTATTCGAAAATTGAAGCGGGTCATCTAGAGATTCGAGTTGCTTCCTTCGACCTCCATCAGATGGTTCAAGATACTTATCAGTTGATGGAAGGGAGAGCCGGTGAGAAGAAACTCGAATTTAACTACCATATTGAGAGTGGTGTTCAACGTTATTGGCGTGGTGATGTTACTCGAATGAGTCAGGTATTGAATAACTTGGTTGGTAATGCCATCAAGTTTACAAACACAGGTGCCGTGGATATTTTTATCAGTCTAGATGTCGAAGATGAAAACCGGGTGATGTTTGAGGTGTCGGATACAGGTACCGGAATTCGAGCAAGCGAACAGAAGTATTTGTTTGATGCGTTTAGCCAAACGGATAGTGGGCGTAATAAAACGGGTGGTACGGGTTTAGGTTTAGCAATTAGTAAAAGCATTGTGTTAGCGATGAACGGCGACATTGGTGTTCATTCCGAAGAGGGGGAGGGCTGCCAATTTTGGTTCTCTGTTCCGCTTCAAATGGGTGAAGAAGTCGAAGCAAAAGTCACGGCAGTTGAATCCTGTATTCGTGCCAAAGTACTCTTGGTCGAAGATAATCCGGTGAACTGCATTGTTGCAGAAGGTTTCTTACACAACCTTGGTCATGAAGTCGTTATTGCGACGACAGGCAAAGAAGCCCTATCTATCTTTTCCGAACAAGCATTTGATATTGCATTGGTTGATATTAATTTACCGGACTGCGACGGCGTAGAGTTAATACAGCAGTTAAAAGCCATCTATGATGAGCAGCTATCTCATTCACTGTATGCGAATATTGTGCATACCCCGTCGATGATTGCTGTTTCTGCTCACGTTTTCAATGAAGAAGTGGAAAGTTACTTGGCATCGGGTTTTGATGGCTTCTTACCTAAGCCTTTGGAAAAAGAAGAGCTTTCACAACTGATTGTCGATCAACTTGACGGCAAATCTTTGTTGCTTCCGCAACCCGATCCTGGCGACACAATGTGTAAAGATACTAACAGGCTGAACGACCCCGACGGACAATCCCAAAAGCATGGTCAGCGTTCACCTCAGATAGCCAGCATGATATCTGATTTAACCACCGAAACGAATTCTCAAGTTCCAGAGGGAGGAAGTGCGTCAGTGGAGCTTATTAATAGCAAAGTAATAGAAGGTGACTTGTCTATTTTAGGTTTGGAAAAGATGAAGCAGATCGTTGCGTTATTTGAAGAGAGTAGCCAGCAGATCTTGCGTGAGTTTGTTCAAGCAAGTGACGCTAGTAACGGGCAAGAAGTAAAATTACTTGCTCATAAGTTAAAAGGTTCTGCAGGTAGCTTGGGCTTATCCGCGCTATTGCATTTATGTCAGAGTATTGAAGCGAGTGACGATCCATTGCAGCAATACCGAGAGAGCTGTGAGTCTTTGGCTAAATTGGCGAAAGACTCTCTATTGGCGCTCAAGCTTCATGTTTGATTTAACGCTTGAGTCGTTAATCGTGAGTCGCTAAAAATGACAAGAAAGTCCTTTGAAAGACGGTTCGTCGCTTATTAACGGCTTTAAAGCACCGCAGAGAAAACAAATATTAAAGTTCAAATGAGGGCGGATGTACATTCGCGTAATCAGCCCTGGATATCGACTATCTATTTTCGAAACGGTTGTAATCGAGGAGACCGAACTCAATAGGCTGATCTTTTTGATACCAACGATGTACACGGTCACTGAACGGCCAAAATTCCGGAGAGCTGCGTCGTACTGCAAACTTATCAAGTAACGCTACGTAGTCTTCTTCTGTGTTCAAGTTTTGTAGTGTTTTAACCAGGTTCGGAATCTCGTTCTCTGTTAATGATAGGTAAGCTTCGGGGTAGCTGCCCAACACACCACGGACGAGCGTTAAGTCATCATTGGCGTAATCACGGTTACTTTCTTCATCAAAAAGGCTCGAAATGTTGCTGTGAGCGTTGTTATGAATCATGGTGAACAACTGGTCCTCGCCGTTTTTGCCTTTAATCATAATCATCACTAGTTGTGGTACATGACGTAAGCCTTCGCCCCGAATCAAACTCACTTGATTAAGCAGAGCCTCGTTTTTCTTACCAAACCCAGTCTCAACAATATCAAATCGATTATCGAGTACAGGTGCCAGTTTATCTTTGAGCATGTGCAGCAGTTCACGCTTCGGATCGTCGGTTTTGTAAATCACGCTAGTTGGCTGCTCAAAAGGAGCAATATTACGCTGCAAAAAGTCACTTAATTGTACACTTTGATTTTGGTACCAGCTTGAATGTTCTATATGTCGGAAGTCTTTAGGCAGAAGGGTTAAGAAGTTGCTCTCACCCTCAAGGCGTAAGAAATCCATAAACATACGAGTAATCAGTTGGTGGCCAAAGTTACCATACACATCAAAGCCTGCTACAAGAAGGTAGTGAATTCGTTCTAAAAGAGCATAGTCAAGAACCCATGCCGTTTTCGGTTGAGGGCCAACCAAGCCTTGGACAACAGAGGCGCTATCAAAGTGTCTAAAGATGGTTAGAGCGGCATTGCGGTTAATACCATTACCGTCCCATATGATGCCAGTATCTAGGTTGACGCCACTTGCAAACCATTGGTTAGTGAAATCGGATTTAGCATTGAGGTATCGTGCTTGTTGCTTTGAATAGCGTACCCAATTAGTCGCCGGGACGGTATTGCTTTTTAATTCGCTCGGTAGCTTTAAGTTTTTCTTTTGACTGGCATAGAAGGCGTTGATTTCCGGTAAATCGGCTTTATCTGGGTCAATGAAGAATACCCAAAAACGGTCGTTAATGACATTCAGTGCGAGCTGACCGCGGCACACCGGTCCTTTGATAAAGGCCATGATGGTGTTTTGTGCGTTATCCAACATGAAGTGGAAACGTGAGTTTACCGGTATCGCTTCGAAAGAAGTCATAGGGTTGGCTGCCACATCTATGTCATAGCTAGGAAGTTGTTTGACTTGGTAATCAGCATCTACAAACCACGTATTCCATTTTTGTAGGCGCTCTTTATTTAGCGCGAATGGCATGTGCGTCTTGTCAACAATCGTGCCTTGCTCTGGAATTAATCGGTAGTAGACCCGGGCGACTTTTGGATCGTCGTAAGGGCGACGAGTCGTAATGCGCTGGACTGCTTCGCCTGGTGGTGTTGCGGAACGAACGATTGAGAAGAAACGTATTGGTTGCCCTAAATCAGAAAAATAGACGTGCGATAAAAACAGATGCTCGTAGATGTAACGTGCGGAGACCTGGCTCTTGTTCGAGCTTTTATTCAGGAAGCTTTCATAGACGTTAACAAGCCTTTTCTCGGCATCGTTTAGCGGAATATGCTCGTTCATCAATGCCCCGTTTTCTAACCAGCTCATTAATGTCGCATACTCCGTCTTGTCGAGGTTTGGCATGCCATAAGGCATCCCCCAAGTCGGGTAGTCTTTTTCATATTGAGCATACTCTTCGATGGTTGGACACCGTTGGTCACGATTGGTTGAAAAGTCGAAACCTTCCAATTGCTTTTGGTCTGGAAGCGGATGGTTCTCTTTTTGAATCAGCATTCGAGATATAAGACCAGCATCTAGGTTAGCCGTTGAATTCTGCATACGTTCGTTAAGCACCGGGTGGAAATCAGCATCACGCCACTCTTGTGTGGTTAACGCGTCTTCAAACAAACGAGTTGGGGCTGAGGCGGTTAAGCGAGTACCTTGGTAGACAAGTGCCTTACTTGCGCCACGATCGATACCTTCCACCGAAGACATTTTGAGTTGGCAAGGTGCGTCGTAGCACGCATGACACACCACACATCGGTTATTAATGATGGGCTTTACTTCGTCAATGAAGTGCTGTGCTTGAGCAGAAAGAATAGGAGCTTGGCGATTACGTACTTGCTGTTCACCAAATAGCTCATCGAAGTTTAAACCCGCGTACACGGCACAACCTGAGAAGACGCTTACAAAAGCTAAAATGAAGATTTTTTTCAAATTCATAGGTATTTAAATATTAGGAATTTTTCCAATTATATCGAAAAGGCTTATGTTCTAACAATGTTATGGACAAAGTGGTTAATAGGGTTAATCAGTAGGGGATAGATGAGGAACCGGGTTCGATTGTCGTTTGATACAAAAAGAGCCTAACCTTCCGGTTAAGCTCTTCAGTAACAAATTCAATCTTTTCTGACGATTAAGCTTGAGATGCTTTTAGTTCAGAAACTTTAGCTTCAGAGATTGGCTTAGTGATGATTGCTAGAACAATACACACGACCATCATAGCAGCAGAGATTGTGTAAGCTAGGCCGTAACCTTCGCCATTTGTCATTGAGTAACCAACAACCGTTGCGCCGATAGCGCCACCGATACCCCATGCCGTGTAAAGCACGCCGTAGTTAGTACCGTAGTTTTTCAGGCCGTAGAACTCAGCAGTAAGTGTTGGGAATACTGCTAGAAGCGTACCGTAACCAACAGCTGCGATAGCCGTACCAATGATTAGCGTGAATTCAGAGTTGAACGTAGCGAATAGAGCCATGTTCGCGCCTTGAAGGATGAACGCTAGAAGTAGAGTACGTACGCCACCGATTTTATCTGCAAGCATACCCGCAGCAACACGGCCGCCTGAGTTGAATACAGCAAGGATAGACGCTAAGTAAACGGCGTTTGGTAGGTTCGCTTGAACGCTAGCAATCGTAGTGATGTTACCGATGATCATAAGACCAACAGAAGCAGCAAATGCGTACATGATCCATAGAGAGTAGAACTGAGGAGTCTTCAGCATTACTTTCCACGTTAGGTCTTCAGTCTTCTTAACCGATTTAGGAGCTTGGCCTGCTTTTACTTTAGGCTCAGCTGGCGTGTAATCCGCAGGTGGGTTGTTGATCGTTGCTGCTAGAGGTACTGCAATTGCGAGTACACCAACACCAAGAATCATAAAGCTTGTTTGGATACCCATGCTGTCGATTAGCGCAGAAGTTACTGGCGCTAAGTAAATAGCCGCAAGACCGAAGCCTGCTGCGATTAGACCGTTAACCATACCTTTCTTAGAAGAGTGGAACCACTTCATTGCAGATGGAGAAAGACAGGCGTAACCGAAGCCGATACCAGCACCTGTCATCACACCAAACGTTAGGTTTAGCATCATAGGCGTTGTAGCGAAACCAGAAGCAATCATGCCTAAGCCTGTAAGTGCTGTACCTAGAATAAGGATCTTACGTGGCCCCATGCGGTCTTGTAGGATGCCTGCGATAAGAAGACAAACAGAGAATGTGATAGTTGCAATAGCGTAAGGTGAAGACGCTTCAGCAGCACTCCAACCAGCTTCAGTCACTAGCGCCTTGTTAAATACACTCCAAGCATACAGGATGCCAAGACAAAGGTTGATACAGAAGCCTGCTAGCAGGATACGTGTTGCTTTATCAATCTTGCTCATTTTTATTCTCAGTTTTGTCATCAATCATGTGGAGAGTCACTTAACTAACGACGGGTTATTGTGGTTATTTCTTCAAAATTAGTTTGCGTTTTTCAACAGGTGACGCAAAAGAGCGCGGATTATAACCAATAAAAATGTGATTGGAATCTATTTTTCTGTTTTTGGTCAATTAAGCTTTCTTTGTTAACAGGGTGTTTTTTGTTGGTTTTTAAATTGTTTTCAACACCTTTCTATTTTGTTTTTTTAGCGCCGTCATCTTATTATTTTTGGGATTATTGAGTCATGGTTTCTGAGTAGCCGCGTATTTCGTGCGGATATTACAGATTTTCGAATTATTTTAAATTTTTTATAAAGTTAATATTGTGTAACAAAATAAATCAAAATAGCGCTTTGTTCATATGAGACAAGGGGTAACGGAATCCAATTAAATACAAATTGTTAACCACTTGTTAAGAGTGGTTGTTGTGTGTACTTTTGCTTACATTTTGTTCGATTTAAGGGGTTGTGTTGTCGAGAGAAAGTGAGAAAATAACACACAAACAAAGATTCCAAATTTGAAAGGATGCGTTTCCAACTTATGGCGAGGCGAATATTATGAAACTGTTTTTAATTCTATTGATGTCAATTTCTGGTGGTTTGGCGGCAGCTGACCATATTCACTCTTTCTTGTTTGGCTTCTATATTGCTGCATTAGCGGTGGGTAGTTGCTATTGGCTTGCATTTCGCAGCACGCGTTTCCCGCAGTTAGCTCTAGTGCTATTAATGTGTGGCTTCTTCGCGAAAATCGCTGTGACGGTTATCGGTGTTTCTTGGGGTATCTCGAATGACATCATTCAATCGCCGTTCATTTTCTCATTGTCATACCTATTCTTCTTAGTGGTTGTGTCTTACGTTTGGTTTGCATACCGCGATAAGTTGACGCTAAAAAAACGCGCTAAGTTGACGCTAAAAAAACGCGCTAAGCAGATAGAAGAGTCTCGTAAGCAAGCGGCAGCATAATTCTATTTGATTCTTAAAAAGCTTTCTTCGGAAGGCTTTTTTGATCTTGCCTCGCTGAATTTGTAGGGCAGATAAAAGCAACCCCAGTATGGCGACAGACTGGGGTTTTTTGTTATTCGAGCGACTCGTTTTTACAAGGAAGGAAGCGCTTACTTCTTCATCAACTTCGCTAGATCGGCGAAAGGGTTATGTGTCGCTGATTGGTGGTCATCTAAACGAGCTTTGGCATCAACGCCGTAACGGTCATGATCTGTGTACTTTGAGTGTTCATGATCGTGGCAATAAAGACAAAGAAGCTCCCAGTTACTGCCGTCTTCAGGGTTGTTTGTATGGTCGTGATCGACGTGGTGAACGGTCAGCTCTCTCAAGTTCGAGTAAACGAATTCTCGTGCACATTTACCACAAACCCATGGGTACAGTTTTAGTGCTTTTTCGCGGTAGCCTTTCTCTTGGCGAGCGTACGCTGCACTCGAGCCTGTGTAATCAGAAGACATTGCCAAATCCTTATCAATTGTAATCTCCCGATTTTATCACAGCTTTCTTGAACGGGTAGGACTGTCGTTGCTAAATGATGCTCTAGATTGACCAACATTAAATGAGGTTCGAAACAAGATTCGAATAGGTGCTTACCTTTTACATGAATCCTCTCGGTAAACGGGTTATGTCTTTCTGGAATAAGCCATGCTTAACAGTTTGAAAATAAATCGTATTCAGGGGTTTTAACCAAGGACATGTGACCTAATATCAGTTTGTGAGACCCTATATTAATAAGGAAATATCATGTCACAACAATACACACCGCCAAAAGTTTGGGTTAACGATACTGCTGGTGGTAATAAGTGGGCAAACATTAACAGCCCTGAATCTGGCGCTCGATTTGATAAAGAGCTTCCTGTTGGTGACCATGCTTTGCAACTGTATTCTCTTGGCACACCTAACGGCCAGAAAGTCACTATCATGCTAGAAGAGCTGTTGGCGGCGGGTGTTAAAGAAGCTGAATATGATGCGTACTTGATCAATATTGGTGAGTCGGATCAGTTCTCATCTGGCTTTGTTGGTGTCAACCCAAACTCTAAAATACCAGCGCTTGTCGACAAGTCTGGCGATGAAGATGTCAATGTCTTTGAATCGGCATCTATCTTGATGCATCTGGCTGAAAAATTTGGTCACTTCTTACCGAAAGAAGGAGCGGCAAGAACGCAAACCTTTAACTGGTTATTCTGGGCACAAGGCTCGGCACCTTTCCTTGGTGGTGGTTTTGGTCACTTCTACGCTTACGCTGATGAAAAGCAAGAGTACCCAATTAACCGTTTTGCGATGGAAGCAAAGCGCCAGCTAGACGTGTTAGACAAACAGTTAGCAAATAACACTTTTGTTGCGGGCGAAGAGCTGACTATTGCAGATATCGCGATTTGGCCTTGGTACGGCAACTTAGTGCTTGGCAAAATTTATGACGCAGCAGAGTTCTTACAAGTGGAGTCTTACACCAATGTTGTTCGTTGGGCGAAGCAACTTGAAGCTCGTGAAGGTTTTCAGCGCGGCCGAGTGGTTAACCGTTCATTTGGCGAAGAGTGGGAGCAAGTACCAGAGCGCCATTCTGCTGAAGATATTGATCGTGTTTTAAAACTACGCCCGTAGTGACTTTAAAGAGATAATCTATCTCATATAATGAGAGTTTGTTTTAACTGCTAATGTTAACGCAAACTCTAGTATCTAAATTTCATCTCATACCTTCGTTTCTTTCTGCACCAGTCTTCCGAACAAAAGCGTTACCACGTGCTTCCAAATTTTTAATTCGTACTACTTATTACAGAATGTTATTTAAAGTATTGATTACTAAATCCTTTGTCCTTTTTCTATTCGGCGCGCCAACTCTCTATTAGTTGGTTGTTTCATATTTTGTTACATTTTACTGGTTAAATTGTTATTGATACGTTATAACATAACAATTGTTAATTGACCGATGTACTTTAAAAAGGAAGAAGTTGTGAATAAAAAATTGGTTTCTCTAGCGGTTGGAAGCTTGCTCGTTTCCTCTGCTTTTGCTGACACATTGTCGAACCCTCAAATTGGCGTGGTTCTTGACGGTTATTATCAAGATGGACAGAGAAACAACTCGGAACGAGCGGAAGGGTTCGGTCTTGGTCATACAGAACTGAACATGTCGGCAAATATTGACGATAAGTTTTACGGTTCTTTAACCACAGTAATTGAAAGTCATGATGATGAGACAGAGTTACTGATCGAAGAGGCGTTTATTGAAACATTGACCATGCCTTACGGTTTAAGTATTCGAGGCGGTCGCTTCCTATCCGACTTTGGTTACATGAATAACCAACACATGCATACCGATAGTTTCGTTGAGCGTCCTGCTGTTTACCGTACATTCTTAGGTTCCCATTATTACGATGATGGTGTTCGTGCGAACATCGTGCTTCCTACCGATCTGTATGTAAAGTTTGGTGTTGAAGCCCTAAGTGGCAGCAAGATATCTTCCGTTGATGATGGAGCTGACGTGGGTGTTTACACTACAACTCTTAAGCTGGGTGACGATTTTTCAGAATCTTCAAGCTGGCAGTTTGGTCTGAGCTATTTACGTAACGAAAACGGAAAAGTTCGTGAATTTGAAGATCACGATCATGATCACGGGCATGACCATGATCATAGTCACGGCGCAGCGGTAACAGGTTCAAACTTATATGGTGCGGACTTTGTTTGGAAATGGGCGCCAAGTGGTAACTACAAATACCAAAATTTCACGCTTGCAGCTGAGTATATGCTGTTAGATGGCATTGTCGATGACAAATACAAAAATGACGCGGAATCACCAGATACACTAGCTGGCTACTATGTATCGGGTGTCTACCGATTCAGTCCTAGTTGGTCTGCAGGCCTGCGTTACGGTGAAGCGGAAAGCTACGATGGTCATGCACACGGAGACCACATGCACTTTACTGCAATGAACGACAAAGAAGCGGACGTAATGCTTGCTTGGGACTCGTCTCATTTTGGTACAGTTAGAGCACAATACTCTCGCGTTGAAAATAAAAGCAAAGAGACTGATGATGTCTTCACTTTGCAGTACGTAATGACCTTTGGAGCACATGGTGCTCATGCTTTCTAGGAATTTACTCCTAACAATGGCAACAGGTGTTGCCGTTGTATCCTCATCAATAATGGTATCTTCGCCTGCGATGGCGTTGAACATATTTGTCTGTGAGCCAGAGTGGAAGGCACTGATACATAGCCACGCACCTGATGCTAATATCTACTCGGCCACCACCGCGAAGCAAGATCCTCACTATGTTCAGGCAAGGCCATCACTTATTGCCAAAATTCGTCAAGCTGATTTAGCGATGTGTTCAGGGTCTGAATTAGAAGTAGGCTGGTTGCCAATGTTGCAGGTACGTAGTGGTAACCCTGCAGTTCAAGATAGCGCGCCAACCATGTTATACGCGAGCGATATGGTTGATATGCTTGATACCCATGACCACGTAGATCGAAGCATGGGCGATATCCACGCTCATGGGAACCCACATGTCCAGTTTGCTGCTGAGTATATGATTCCTATCTCAAGAGAAGTCACCAAGCGATTACAATGGGTTGATCCTGAAAATGCACATATTTACATGCGAAATGGCATGAAGTTTCGTGCCAGCTGGCGTAATAAATTGGCGGAGTGGGAAACTAAAGCTGAGCCGTTACAAGGTAAAAAAGTGGTCGGTTATCATGCTACATATCGTTACCTCTTTGACTGGTTAAATATGGCGCAAATTGCTGACTTAGAACCTAAACCGGGAATATCACCGACTACGTCGCATTTACAGTCATTGACTAAATTGGATCCAGCTTCGTTTGATGCGATTGTGTATTCATCACATCAAGATCCACGTTCTGCTAATTGGCTTGACCAGCAAATCAATAAGCCTACGTTACAGCTACCATTGACGGTTTCTGAAGGACAAAGCTTAGATGAGATGTACGATCAAGTGATTGATGAGTTGTTGGATACCTTGGTCGATTCAGATACGTCTGAGAGATCGTGATGTTGATGGAATATAGCTGGCTGGCACCTGCGGTATTGTGTGGATTAATTGCATTAGTCGGCAACATTGTGCTTGGGGAGCAAGTCCTCAAGCGCCAGATCATCTTTATTGATCTTGCTGTTGCACAAGTGGCTGCTCTTGGTGCTGCTTTGAGTCAGTATTGGTTGAGCCAACATACGCTGCTTCGCGGCTCTTGGTTTGCAGAGATGATTGGCCCGTGGGTCATGTCATTGTTGCTGTGCGGATTAATTGCGTTAATGGAAAAGCGTTACAAACAACACCTAGAACCAATGATAGGAAGTTTGTTTGTGGTGTCTGCTTCGTTGGCTATTTTATTGGTTAGCAAAGATCCTCATGGTGCCGATTTTATTCAAGGCATTCTCAACGGGCAGCTGTTGTGGTCTACCTGGGACGATGTTTGGCCATTGGTAATAATTACCGCTGCCATGTTGGTGTTGATTAGCGTAAAACCGGAATTTATGCAGGGGAGTGGCTTTTATCTGATATTCGCTATTTTGATGCCAATAACCGTAAAGCTGACGGGGATCTACCTAGAATTCGCTTTGTTGGTTATCCCTGCATTGTGTGCAGCAGCATTAAAAGGATACCGTTTTTTCATCGCGAGTATTGGGATTGGCACGACTGGTATTTTGTCGGGCTTAGCTATGTCGGCTTATTATGATTTGCCGAGTGGTGCCAGTATTGTCATCACGCTGTTTTTGTCGGGGTTGATATTCAATAGTGTGTCACAGCTAGTTCGACATCAGCATGCAGTTAGATCGAGCAAGCTTGTTAACTAGGGGAGTTTTAATTTGAAGGTAAGGCATAGAACGTTAAACCTAGGCATGGCCCCTTTATTTTTTAGAATCGATGGCGCGGGCAAATTATATTATCTTTAGCTATTGAAGGCGGTTTAGGTATAAAATCGCGATATCATAATTCTAAAGGATGGTGCCATGTACCACGGTCACGTTTATTTCCCTCTGCGATTTGCAGAGCAAGCTGAGACACTACGTCAGAAAATTATTACAGAGCGTAAGGATGTATTAGAGGTTTTTCCGCTAATCCAGCGTTTGGTTGGCCCGCATAAAATGCCGATGTTTGAGGTCCATTTTGTTAATAAAGAATCTGGATTTGTTGAGTGGCTTGAGCAAGCACGAGGAGATATGTCAGTGCTGATTCACCCAGTAACGGGGGGCGAAGAGACCTTAGATCATACCGTTCGTGCTACGTGGCTTGGTCGCGAGTTAGGTGTGTTTGAAGAAGCGCTAACCAGTTAATTCAATTTTTCGCCCGACAATACGTAACGAATAAACGTACTGTCGGGTGTGCCGGTACACCTCTCGTTTTGCTCATCGACTTCTTATTGAAATGTTAGTTTCACCAGCTATTCCCCTGTAATAAAACGCCACAACTGTAGCGCCTAGTGCATTAATGTGTTGATTAGTCTCACCATCAAATAGCGATACATATCTCGATAGTTACCACTGTCCACACTAACGTTTCTTATGAGTGACAATAAGGGACCTTTGGTAAATAAAAGATAACCGTGGTTAATTGTAAGCTACCTACCTAACACAGCAATTTGGGACACTTTTTCCCATGCCGAATTGGTAATACTGACGCCATATTCATTTATGGGCTCAATAATGCTATTCAAACATCCCATCTCTCTACTGACGATTATTCGGCTTAACCCATTAAAGGTTGCCGCGACTTGGTTAATGGTTCTGGCTGAAAACGTGATGCTTATTCTGTTGCCACTGTTTATTGGTTACGCTATCGACGGCGTATTAAACCAAAGCTTCCAGCCTTTGATGATGCTGGCCGCGATCCTTTTTGTACTGGTGATCATCAGTGTCGTTCGTCGTTTTTACGATACCCGTGTATATGGTGCGATTCGTGTAAAACTGGCGAATATCGTGGAGCGCAACCTCCGCGGTTTATCTGTATCAACCAAAGATGCTCGACTCACCATGTCGCGTGAGCTGGTTGATTTCTTAGAAGACGATTTACCTGCTTTGATGACCGCTGTAGTTCAGCTTGTTGCGACTGTGGTTATTCTCTCTACATTCCACTTTTCATTGGCGCTTTGCATGTTGTTTGCTGGGCTGTCGATGCTCGCAATTTATGGCGTGTTCCACCGAACCTTTACTCGGCTTAACGGTCAGTTTAACGACCAAGTAGAGCAGCAGGTTCAATTGTTGAGCGGCGTTCGGTTGTCTGCGCTTCGTTGGCACTTTGTGCGACTTAAACAGTGTGAAATCAAGCTCTCAGACACCGAGGCCATTGTCTACGGACTGATCTTTATCGTGTTGTTTGGCGCGGTCATCGGCAATTTATGGATGGTGAGTCAGCTTATCGAGCCGACTGCTGGTCAAGTGTTCTCCATCGTCACTTATTCACTGGAGTTTGTTGAAACCGCAGTGATGCTACCAATCACGCTACAAACCCTTTCTCGTCTTACTGAAATTAGTCAACGACTCAATCATACCTCCGTCCAACAGGCTACCAAGGAGATGCCTTATGAAATTTAAAAAGCCACTTTCGGTATTAGTCGGTTGTGCGGCTATCTTTGTTGCCTTGATTGTTGTCGATGAATTAGAACCAGAGGCGGCAGAGCCTGTGAGAAAACAAGCGGTACTGGCGCCAGTTTCAGTGTTAGAGGTGACACCCTTAAAGCACGAATCGACGTTAACGGTACTCGGCTTAACCGCTGCTCGTTGGCCGATTCAGCTTAAAGCGTCCAGTAGCGCACAGTTGAAATGGCTAGATGAAAGCGTTGAACCGGGGGATTTGGTTAACAAAGGCGATGTGTTAGCAAGGTTAGATACTAGCGCAGTTGATGCTAATTTGGCTCAGGCGTTGAGCTCATTGAAACAAGCGGAATTGGAGTTGAAGCAGGTTAAGCATGAGCAAACGGTCGCGTTAAAAATGCTGAACCCGAAAACGAGTTCGTCTTTTGCTCGTAGAGAGCCTCAAATGCTTGCTGCAAAAGCTAACCTGCAACAAACCAAACAAGCTTACGTAAGTGCGAAGAAGCTAGTGGAAGAGTCAGTGATCACCGCGCCTTTTGATGCGGTAGTCATGAAGCGCCACATTAGCCCGAGAGAGTGGGTAGAGGCGGGGCAAGTGACCTTTGAATTGGCTTCCAGTGATTCGATTGATATTGAGTTGCCTATCTCTGAAATGCATTGGCAACAAGTCCAAGCCGCTCTGAGTGAGCCAAGTATCATGGTGGTGAACCGCTCTGGGAATCAATGGCCCGCGAAGGTGCGCTATGTGTCGCCGCAAGTTGATTCGGTCACTCGTCAAAGACAAGTCGTGCTTTCGGTTGAGGCGCCTTATCAAAGCAAGCCAAGACTGTTTCCAAATCAACAGGTTCAAGCGGTGGTTAATCTGGGGCTGAAGGATAACGTAGTCAGCGTGCCTTTAAGTGCGATGACGCGAGACGGGTATGTATGGACGTTAGACGTTGATAATCGTTTACGAAAAGAGTCGGTAATGCTTATAGGACAAGGCAGCCAAGAGCTTGATATTCGTTTTAATAACCAAAGTGATAAGGCTCGTCGCGTGGTGCAATATCCGCTTTCTTCAATGCTTATCGGTAAACAAGTCGCGCCTAGATTCAATGACATTCATTCTGAAGCATTGCTCGCCGGCCAATCTGATGCAGCACAGATGAAGGAATCAAGCCAATGAGTTGGATGACAAAATGGTTTATTAATAACCCAGTCGCCGCCAATTTGTTGATGATGGCGATTGTTATTAGTGGTGTGCTGGCGTTTGGGCAATTGCGTGTCGAGTCGTTTCCACAAATCGCTCCCTCTTCCATCAGTATCAGCGTTACTTACCCTGGCGGTACGGCGCAACAGATCGATGAGAGTGTTACCCAGCGAATCGAAGAATCGATCAGCGGCATTGCAGGCATCAAACAGATCACCAGTCAGTCGAGTGCCGGCGTGTCTCAGGTCGTGGTTCGTAAAACCAGCAGCACAGACTTAGATAAGTTGTTGGATGACATTCGTAATCAAGTTAACGCAATCAACGGCTTCCCTGTGCAAGCAGAAAGACCGCAAGTGGTGCGTAATGAATTTACCAATTTAGCCGCGTTTGTGGTGGTGTCTGGGCCAAGAACTGATGACGAACTGCAACCCATTGCCAAGCAACTTGAACAAGCACTGAAGAAGAATCCGCGTATCTCGAAGGTATCAAATTGGGGAACTCGCACATCTCAACTGGTTATCGAGCCTGATCCTGACCAACTTAAAGCGTTAGGGCTGAGCTTGGAAGATCTCGCAAGTTTAGTTGAGCAGCGTTCACTTGAGTCTCGCAGCGGTGAGCTAATTAGTGACAAAGGCCGAATGGTGATTCGTGGTGACGGTTACGCCGATGATTTGCAGAAGCTGAACCAACTTGTTGTGATTTCAGGAAGCAACGGAAAAATACTGCTGGGTGATATCGCCAAGTTAAGTCGTGGTTACCAATACAGTGGTTCTATCGTGCGTAACAATGGCTCTAACGCCATCGCATTATTGGTTAGCACGAGCCAGACCGACAACCTGCTTAAAGTCAGTGAAGCGATCAGTGAAACACTGGATGCACAACGCGCGATTTTGCCGTCGGATATTGAGTTGAATACCATGGCCGACATGGCACCTTACATTGAAGAGCAACTCTTGCGTCTAAGTGAGAACGCATGGCAAGGCTTGTTAATAGTTCTGATTTTGCTTGGCGTATTCCTTGAAATTAGGCTCGCGTTTTGGGTCGCAATGGGGATTCCGATTGCGCTGACTGGAACGCTAGCCGCAATGCAGTGGTTTAACTACAGCATCAACGACATCACCCTGTTTGGCTTTATCTTGGTGCTCGGTGTGCTGGTGGACGATGCAGTTGTTGTCGGGGAAGCGATACATGAAAAACGGACGGGTAACGTCGGCTATTCTCCTAATACCAATGGTTTCTCAAATATAAACGGCTCCTCAAATCTAAACGGAAAGACAGCCGCTTGGCAGGGCGTGCACTCCGTGTCAGTGGCAACTGTATTCGGTGTGCTGACAACCATCGCAGCGTTTTCTCCAATGTTATGGATTAACAATGAGTTAGCCAAGGTGCTTGCGGGGTTTTCTGCAGTAGTGATCTTCGCTTTGATCTTCTCACTTATCGAGAGCAAATTTATTCTGCCGTCACACTTGGCACAGCTTTCAGTGAAAAAGCCATCAACAAGTATCTTTGCCAAGGTGCAGAATGCTGCTCAAGGCGGGTTGCAGTGGTTCAATCTCAATATCTATAAGCCGATATTGGAGTTTGCTCTTGGCTACAAAGTGGCGTCTTTGCTTGGGTTTGTGGCGGTTATTTCACTGGCTTATGGCATGTGGTCGAATGGTGCGATTCGCAGTGCGTTGTTCCCTGAAATTCCGGGGCGCTACATCACTGCGGTTATTGAACTGGAAGATGGCGCGCCGTTGCCACTGCAGCGCCAAGCTTTGTTGCAAGTAGAGCAAGCGATGACACAAGTAGAAAAAGGCTTGATGGACGATTACCCATTACAAGAAAAGCCTGTTGTGAACCTGCTCGCTTGGTCTGATGGTTATGGTGAAATTGAAGTCACTGCCGAGCTCACCAATGAATCTTTAAGCTTATTGCCGGGTAACTTACTGCTGAAGCGATGGCGAGAAAGCACTGGGCAAATCGAAGGCGCTTACTCGGTTAAATTCAGCGCAGCTGAGGAGCCTGCTGGTGGCACATTCTTAACGATCTCTTCCAATGAACGTGAGCTTGCATCAAGAGTAAGCGAGCAGTTAGCCAATACATTAGCGTCGTTGAAAGGCGTTTCGGATGTTTACGACGATGGTCAGGACGGTTTACCGCAAGTTCACTTGGTGTTAAATCAATATGGGCAACAGCTTGGGTTAACTCAAGCCACGCTAGCTCAACTCGCAGGAGAAGCGTTTGGCGAAAGAGAAGTGCATCGTCTGTTGGAAAACGGGCAAGAAACTAAGGTGCTGCTGCAATATCCAAGGGATGAGCGTAGAACCTTAGCTCAGTTGGAAGAAGCCATTATTATGTTGCCGAATGGTGGTAGTGTGATGATTGGCGATATTGCTGAGTTCCGCCACAAGCAAGAGCCGCAAGTGGTTTACCGCCGTGACCGAGAGCAAGTCATCAACCTGTATTGGAAGCAGAACCGTGACCTACAATCCCCAGAGAAAACACGTGAGCAACTCGAAGATACAATTGAATCTTTGCACTTACAGTTTCCAAGCGTGACCATCAAAGCGGGCGGCGAGTTTGAAGAAATCGGTGAGGTGTCAAACGGCTTCAAATCAGCGATGATACTAACGCTCATCATGATCTACATTTTGTTGGCGGTGCCATTGAAGTCTTATTGGCAACCAATGATCATCATGGCGGTAATACCATTCGGATTCGCAGGCGCGATTTTTGGTCATTACTTGATGGATTTGCCAATCAGCATTCTTTCAATGTTCGGTATGATGGCCATGACGGGGATTGTGATTAATGACTCGCTGGTGCTGATCACGCGTTTTAATGTTGAATATCGCCAAGGCGTGCCGTTACAGAAAGCGTTAGTAATCGCAGGTACTAGCCGTTTGAGAGCGATTTTCTTAACCACGATTACCACTGTGTGTGGGTTGTTGCCTTTGTTAAGCGAAACTGCGGAACAAGCACAATACTTAAAGCCTGCGGCGGTGTCGTTAGTGTTTGGTGAGTTGTTTGCCACAGCGGTAACGCTGATTTTGATTCCCGTACTGCTTGGTTTGTTTTGCCGTAAGCCACCTTTACTTGAAAATTTAATTGAAAAAGAACCGGGCGAACAAGATTTATCAGAAGAACTCACTTTGGGGCGATCGTGATTGATTTTATAAAGGACAAAGACGATAGTGAAGTCAAGCTATCCGAGATCAGACCCAATGTACCTGAGAACAAAGACCGTATGAAGCAAGAGAACAAACCTGATTATCAATTGGTGCCTGGTTTCAAACTCGTGCCAGAGATTGCATTGATTGAATCTTTGCCAGAACATCTTCAAAAACGCTTTTCACATGCGCTTAATTTGATGCATGAAGAGTGGGGTGAGCGACGTACTTGGGAGGAGATAGCAACCGAGAGTGCGATTTCTCCCTATCACTTTCATCGGCAGTTTACTGAGCTGTTCAACGAAACGCCGGGCCAATATTTAGGTCGAGTTCGGCTGCAAGTCGCGGTCAGTTTGTTGCTCAATGATGAGCCGTGGAGCGTTATTGAAATTGCTCAGTATTGCGGGTTTTCATCGTCACAGTCGTTAGGTAAGGCGCTCAAGCGTGAACTTGGCGTCACGGCGAAGCACATTCGAGAAATGGGCTATAACGCGACACCTAAAGAAACGGCAGATTTCATTCAGAAATTGGCCCATCCGGGCGTGCAGTCTTCAATGGAAGAAGAACTGGTTAAGTCGATGCCTACCGAATTGGCTTGGTATCCAGAGCGTGGCATGCAGAAGCTTAAACTAGACGATCCTGACTGGGACACTGTGTTTGAGATGTATGGTCAGAAGTCGACTCAGTTGATGGGCACCACACCGATTAAACAAATGAGAAATAAGTGGGACGACATCGACGTTGAAATTGGAAACTGGCAAGTCGCTAAAGACCGTTACGATAAGATCATTCCAGAAGGCTACTACTTGTGTAGCGATGTTTATCTGGTTTCGGATGTGGCGTATAGCACGGCCTTAGAAGCTCTGTTTAAGGCGGTTGAGCAACAAGGTTTGAAGTTAGATGTGCAAGGTTATTTGGTAGAGATGATTCGTCAGATCGACACGGATGATGTCGAAGGTGTGACGTTTGCATTCCAGTTACCTGTGTTAGCGACCTCAGAAAAGTAACTCCAGAGCGAGCGTTTCTAGATAGTTCCAATAAAAAGGCTCCTCAAATGAGGAGCTTTTGTTTTAAGGAGCCGTTTTACCAAGAAACCGGTTATCAAGAGCCTCTGGTTATCGGGTTGAACCGTTAACCAGAGTAGGGGGATTAAGCCTCTGCAGTTGCCTTAGAGTCGCTCATCTTTTTAAGAGCTGCGTAACCAAAGCCTGTTACTGCTGTACCCGCTGCAATCGCCACTAGGTACATAAGAACTGGAGAGATAGCACCAGGAATCAGTAGTACGAACAAGCCGCCGTGTGGAGCCATTAGCTGAGCACCAAACATCATTGAAAGAGCGCCAGTTAGTGCACCACCTGCCATACAAGCTGGGATAACACGCATTGGGTCTTTCGCTGCGAATGGAATCGCACCTTCAGAGATGAAGCATAGGCCAAGAACGAATGATGCTTTACCCGCTTCACGTTCGCCCGCTTCAAACTTGTCTTTCACTAGGAAAGTCGCAAGGCCCATACCTAGAGCTGGAACCATACCTGCTGCCATGATTGCTGCCATTGGTGCGTAAGTTTGCGAAGCCAGTAGGCCAACACCGAATGTGTAAGCTGCTTTGTTTACTGGACCACCAAGGTCGAAACACATCATTGCGCCTAGAATCACACCCAGAAGAATCGCGTTAGAAGTTCCCATGTTGTTTAGGAAAGTGGTCATTGCGCTCATCACGCCAGAAACAGGGCCACCCACGATGTAAACCATCACAAGACCAGTGAATAAACTCGCGATAAACGGAATGATCAGGATTGGCTTGAGGGCTTCCATGGACTGTGGAAGTTGAACCTTGTCGGCAATGAATTTCGCTGCGTAACCGGCAATGAAACCTGCTGCGATACCACCTAGGAAACCTGCGCCCGTTGAGCTAGCCAACATACCGCCGATTAGACCTGGAGCCAGACCCGGACGGTCAGCAATTGAGAATGCAATGAAACCAGCGAGAACAGGAATCATCAGTGCGAATGCTGAACCACCACCGATAGTCATCAGTGCTGCTGCTAGTGTGCCTTCTTCTTTAAACGCTTCGATACCGAATACGAAAGAAAGAGCGATGATCAAACCACCCGCAACAACTACAGGAAGCATGTGCGATACACCTGTCATTAGGTGCTTGTACACGCCTTTCTTCTCGTCAGCAGGCGCTGAATTTGAAGATGCTGTATGTTGGTATGGTTTAGCTTCTGCGAACGCTTTTTCCATTTCTTGCTTTGTTTTCTTCAAAGCAGGACTTGTTGTTGTTTTGTATAGCGCTTTGCCGTTAAAACGATCCAGTGGAACATCAATGTCGGCTGCGATGATAACCAGATCAGCGTCGGCGATTTCTTGGTCTGTCAGTTGGTTTTTCGCACCTACAGAGCCGCGAGTTTCCACTTTGATTTGGTGACCTAGGCGTTTGCCTTCGGCTTCAAGCGCTTCAGCGGCCATAAAGGTATGTGCAACACCCGTTGGGCAAGCGGTAATCGCTACGATCTTTTTGCTGCCTGTTGTAGAGGTGTTTGCTGAAGTACCAGCCACTTCAACAGTGCTTTCAACTTGAGAAGCGTCTAATATTGTTGATTCTGCTACCGCTTTCTCTAGGAATGCTTTTGCATCTGCAGTGCATTCAGAGATGGCCGCTTGGTACACTTTCTTGCCAACAAAGCGCGCTTTATCAATGTTGGTGTTAGCTGCGATAACCACAACCTCGCTGCTGTCGATAGTGTCTTGCGATACGGTTGAATCAGGTAGCACGCTTGATTGACATTCAATAGCGGCGTTCCAACCCAGTGCCTTTGTCGCTTGCTCTAACAAGCCTGCGGCGATGATGCTGTTTGCTACGCCACTAGGGCAAGCTGTGATAATGGTAATATTCATAATAAACCTTTTGTCCTATTTGCTTGTGTCTAACTGGCTAGTTGGAGCACTAAGCGCCTGTAATTGGATATTTTGTAGTACTGAATCCAGCTCTTGTTGGCTGGTGATGCCCACGCCTACCTGTGAAACTGCTAAAGCAGATAGGGCGGTTGCGAATTTAATAAGTTCTGGTTTTGGCATCTGTTGCATGTGACCCCAACATAGGCCTGCAACCAATGTGTCACCTGCGCCTACCGTGCTGACTACTTGCATGCGCGGTGGTTGAGCATGTAACCATTCACCTTGGTTTAGCCACATCACGCCTTCAGCGCCAAGTGACACCACGATGTTCTCAATGCCTTTTTCACTTAGGGCTTGGCCCGCGTGTTGGCATTGGTCGCGTGTGGTGAGTTCAGCGTTGAACAGCTGAGACAATTCTTCGTCGTTTGGCTTAATCAACCAAGGTTGTGCATTGATACCGGCTTTGAGTGCCTCACGGCTGCTGTCGAACAACACCTTTTTACCTAGGTCACGCAAGCGTTGTACCCAAGAAGCGCAAAGCTCTGGCGATACACCTTGTGGCAAGCTGCCTGCAATGACGAAGTAATCGTGCGTTTCAGCAAGCTCTAACAAGGTTTCTTCAAACGCTTTAATCGCGTCAGCGTCAACAGGTACACCTGGGAAGTTGATGTCGCTTACTTGGCCTGAATTCTCAACCAGTTTTACGTTGATACGAGTCGCGCCGTCGACACGGATGAAGCGATCCGTTGCGCCTATCTGTTCAAACAGTTGGCAGAACGCTTCTTCGTTATTGCGACCAAGGAAGCCAGTCACGGTCACTTTTGCGCCAAGCTCTGAAAGTACTTTTGCTACGTTAACGCCTTTGCCAGCAGCATGCAGAGAACCTTTGTTTACTAAGCTTACTGAGCCCACGTTCAGTGCGTCGATAGCACCTGTTAGGTCTAGAGCAGGGTTAAGCGTTACGGTAACGGCTTTGATTTGTTTATCAGACATATCGATTCCTTAACCTTCGCCAAGGCCTGAAGCGATAGCTTTGCCAATCGATTCAAGTGCTTGTGCTGCGTCTTCACCTTCAGCAACAAACTGAAGCTGGTGGCCGTGTTTGACGCCAAGTGCGATGACTTTCATCAAGCTTTTCGCGTTCACTTCTTTTCCGTCGCCATCTAGGTTTGAAACGCGGATAGTTGATTCGAATTTCTTCGCTTCAGCCACTAGCATTGCACCCGGACGAGCGTGCAGACCGTGTGCGTTTTTGATTTTGAATACTGCGCAGTTGTCATCGTCTTGAGAAGCTGTAGAAACCGCTTCACCTTTTAGAAGGCCAATTACTTGCGCTGCGTCAGCGGTTAACAGTTGTTGCTGTTTACCTTCGAAAACCATCTTGCTTAGGTTTGCTAGAATCGATTGGTGTGCGCTGTTGCAAGCTGCAAATGCCACCAATGCTTTCACTGGTGTGCCTTCGAATTCACAATGGTTCGCTGTTGAAACGAAAGATACGCCAGTGCGAGTTACGCCTTTATCGCTGCCCAACAACCACAGGCCTTGGCCTAGGTGAGTCGGTGTTTTTGTTACTAGGTCAGCAACGAATGCGTTGTCTGTGCAACCTGTGTTCTTAAGTAGCCCGCCTGCAACAGCAGACATTTGAATCATGTCGCTTGCAGGGAACAGTAGTTGAACCAAAGAAGCGTCTAGGTCGGCTTCTAGCTGAACTTCGCCGTTAAGTAGGGCGATGATTTCGTCTTCTGATTTCGCTTGCTTTAATTTCTCTTCAACACCGTCAGCCGCTAGAACTTTGGTCAGTTGCTTAAGAATGCCTAAGTGCTCGTCAGATTTAGCTGCAATACCAATCGCAACGTAAACACGGTTGCCGTCTGCCCAATCAATACCTTCAGGGAAGTGGTGTACCGCAACGCCTGTCTCTTTCACTAGGCCACGAGTATCCGTCGTTCCGTGAGGAATCGCGATGCCGTTACCTAGGAACGTAGAGTTCTGGTTTTCACGGTTCAGCATTCCTTCAACGTAGCCAGAGTCAACTAAGCCTTTCGCGGTCAGGTCGCCAGCAATGTTTTGGATTGCTTTGAATTTGTCTTCGGCAGATTGGCCTAGAGTGATGTCAGATTTTGATAATTTAAGCATGGTGCCTCTTTAGCGTATCGCTTGAGAATTTGTGTATCGCTACGATTCAGTCTAGAACAATATTTTCTCGTTGCTTTGCTCTTTGTTCGACGTTGGCTGAATCGATTCAGCATTCAGTGTAAAAAAATTCAGCAAAGCCGATTTTGGTTTTCAAAATAGTTTTGCTGCGTGTCGTAATTTCAGTTTCGTTAATAACGAGAAGTTGAATCACAACAAATGACGCTTAATCCATACAAAAGGATGATTGAAGTCACTTTTCAGATTTTGCTGAATCCTTTCAGCTTTCATACTGAATCGATTCAGCCTATAATTCAACTAATCCGAGGATCAGATCATTGGTTATATGATCCTACGCACAAAATACAGGTCACCCATATGACACTTGATGAAATTGCTAAATTGGCTGGAGTATCGAAAACCACGGCCAGTTATGTGATCAACGGCAAGGCGCAGAAATACAGAATCAGCGAGAAGACTCAGCAGAAAGTCATGGCGGTTGTGGAAGAGTTCAACTACCGTCCAGACCATGCAGCGTCGTCGTTGCGTGCTGGTAATAGCCGTTCATTTGGTTTGATTATTCCGGATTTGGAAAACAGCAGTTACGCGCGTTTAGCAAAACTGATAGAGCAGAACTCACGTAAAGTGGGCTACCAGATTTTGATTGGTTGTTCTGATGATGACGCTGAAACCGAACGTAAAGTTGCGGAAGCCTTGGTGAGTCGTCGTATCGATGCTTTGCTGGTTGCGAGTTCCATGCCAGACGCCAATGAGTTCTACTTAAAGTTGCAAAACTCAGGAACGCCTGTGATCGCAATTGACCGTCCGTTAGATGACGAGCACTTTGCTTGCGTACTCAGTGAAGATTTTGAAGCTGCGTTTGAACTGACGCATTCGATTCTCGATGACAGTATTGATAGTGTTGGTTTGATAGGTGCATTGCCAGATCTAAACATATCACGTGAACGCCAGTTGGGTTTCGAAGCGGCAAACAAAGCGTATGGTCAACAAATCGGACTGTCAGAAGACAAACCTACCGTTGTGGGTTACGGCGCGCATTTTGACAGAGAATCTGGGCGTGAGATTTTTGAGGGTTGGATTGCCAAAGGCACGGTGCCCGATGCAATTGTTACCATGTCTTACACCTTGTTAGAAGGTGTGCTGGATGTGATGGTCGAAAAGCCAGAACTGGTTAATCAAGTGAAGTTGGCGACCTTTGGTGATAACCGACTGCTCGACTTCTTGCCTTTCAAAGTCCACTCACTGCCCCAGCAGTTTGAAGTGATTGCCGATAGTGCCTTTGCTTTGGCGTTAAATGCATCGGCTAAGCGTTACCAAGCGGGTATTGAACTCGTACCAAGAAGCTTAGTGAAACGAGGCTAGCTCGAGCTTTTCGGTTAGCTAGAAGCCTCGCGTTTAGCTCGAACTTGGGTTTTTAATCCGCACTTGGTTTTAACTCGAACCTGTAATTAACTAGAACTCAGCAATAAGCCCATTTCTACAATGGCAACAATGCCGAGCAACAAAGCCAACACTTTCCAAAACTGGATCGGGTTTCGGTTTATCAAAGGTTGCTTGGCTTTGCTTTTGACCAAGCTTTGGTTTGGTGTGTAAAGGTCTGCCACAAAATCTCCCAACACTTGATGACGTTCGCTTGGCGATTCCGAGCAGGCTTTCTGTAACACCAAATCCACCCAGCTTGGTAAGTCAGCTCGTTTCTGGGTGATGGGTTGGTATTTCCACTGATGATGACGAGATTGCTTAAGCGATTGTGCGGTCATTTCAGAGTAGGGCAATTCACCGGTTAGCATCTCATAGCCGATCACAGCGATAGAGAACAGATCAGAGCTGGTGGTCGCGCTGTTGTGCTTGATGGTCTCGGGTGCAATGTAATTGACCGCACCTAATGGAGTGTCGTCTTTGTCTGCGAGCTCTCCCTCTTCAAGTCCTCTGACTAATACAGCGCCAAGGTCGATGATTTTTATCTCACCATCATGTTGAAGCATAATGTTCTCGGGCTTTAAGTCTCGGTGCACCATGTCTGCGCGTTGTAATACTCGAATACCTTGTGTGATCTTTTCTAGTATGTCGCGTACTTCATTGAGTGACGGTTTTGGATTGTCGTACATCCATTGTCTTAGCGTGACCCCCTCAACCAATTCGCAAATTTGATATAGGAATTGAGAATGCTCTGGCGTTGGGTAGACCTTCATGACTTTCTTGTTATTCAGCAAGATGCCCGCCCACTGTTCGTTGAAGAAAGCCCTTAGCTGAGCTGGGTCGTCATGGTATTGAACCGAAGGCACTTTGAGTACGAATTCAGTTTGTGTCTCTTTCTGCATCACGCGATACACATGGCTTCGAGTGCCTGCATACAACACCTCAAGTACCATAAAGTTGTCGATACTTTGCCCGAGCTTTAACGCGGGTGGGATGGCTCGTTTAGCCAGTTTTTCATGGAACTCAATGAGCGAAGGTTTAGGTAGATGGCTGACTTGCACAATCAAACAGCTCACGTTGTCTGAGCTATTGTGGCTTAAAGCAGTGTTACAGATGGTTTGTGCAGCGTATTCGAAATCCGCTCCAGGCTTATCGATGTGTTCATTGAATGTGTTGGGGGAGACAAATTCATGCACACCATCCGAAGTGAGGATAAAGCAGTCGTTTTTCTTGATAGGCAGGGTTTGATAGTCAACGTTGAGTTGGTTGTCCATGCCTAAGGCGCGTGTTAAGTAATGCTTCTGCCCCATATTTTTACGGGTGTGGTCGCGGGTCAGTTGTCGTAATTCTCCATCTCTTAGTAAGTAAATGCGACTGTCGCCAACGTGGAATATATGCGCGGTGTTCGATTTGAGTATCACGCTGCTGAACGTCGAAACGAGAGCATTGTGGTTAACTTGTTGTGCGGGATGAATATTAGAAACAGACGTGTTGAAGAGCCAAGAATTGAGGGACGTTAAGACTTTCTGTGCTGAGCGCTGAATGCTCCAGCTATTTGGCGTGGCGTAATAGTCGTCGATAAACTGCATCACGCTGGTGTGGCTGGCTTTCTGGCCGTGTTCACTGCAACTGGCACCGTCGGCTATGCAGGCAACACTGCCTTTTAGCTCTTGCTCTGTGCGAGTTTTCGGGTGTTTTACAATGATGGCGTCTTGGTTTTCATCACGTATGCCTTTATTCGAATAACCACCAAACTTGAGTGTGAGCTGGTTGTTTGACTCCGGCGTGACGACTTGCCCTTGGCTGAATGAAATTGTCATAAGTGGTCTTCTTCTTAACTGGCTGTCTTCTCATTTGCTTGAGAGCACATCTGAGGAAGAACAAAAGCCCTAGTGAACCTAGAGCCTTTGAACGCAGCACCGAAGTGGTGAAACACACCTTGGTACCACTCCCGATTCAATAATATCAATGCTTCATCGTACTGAGACTAGTTTGAAACATTGATAAGAGTGACACTGCCGTCGTCGTTTACTTCGGCAATTTGACCGTTAGGCTCTTCCATGAACAGTAGAGTAACGAAGCCTAGTACCGCTGTTCCTGCAATCACTAAGAAGAACGTTTGGTAGCTCACAAATGACAACACAGTTAGGTAAACCACCGCACCCACGTTACCGTAAGCACCAGTCATACCTGCAATTTGACCTGTCATACGACGTTTAATCAGAGGTACTGTTGCAAACACCGCACCTTCACCGGCTTGTACGAAGAAAGAACACGCCATTGCAGCAACAACCGCTAGCCATACTGGCCATGTACTGTCTACTTGACCCATTGCAAAGTAACCCACAGCAAGGCCAATCGTCAGAATAAGCAGTGTTGGTTTACGACCGAATTTGTCTGAAATCCAACCGCCACCTGGGCGAGACATTAGGTTCATAAAGGCATAAGCTGATGCAACCATACCCGCAAGAACCGGCGTTAATTCAAAGGTTTCAGAGAAGAACAATGGCAACATAGAAACTACAGCCAGTTCAGAACCAAATGTCGCGAAATACAACACGTTCAACACAGCAACTTGCTTGAATTTGTATCTGTGAATCTCTGGCACTTCTTCTTTAAATACGTTCTTATTTACCTTCCAAACTTGCGACACTTCGTACACGTAAAGTGCGGCTAAACCTGCGTAAACCGAGTTAACCGCCATGTCAGACAACATGTTGATGTTGCTTGGTGATAGCTTCCATGTCAGTAGCGCTAAAGCGGCATACATCGGGATCTTCATAATGAGTAGGAAGAAAAAGTCACCCTTTGATGTCACTTCCATTGCCGTTACTTGAGCAGGTTTGAAGTAAGTCGAACCTTTTGGTGTATCCGTTACATTTTTGTAGAAGATAAACGAGAAAGCTAAGCTCATAAGGCCAGTAATACCGACCGCATAACGCCAGCCATCTTCACCACCAAATGCTAGAGCGAGAGTTGGAAGTGTAAATGCTGCCGCTGCTGAACCGAAGTTACCCCAGCCGCCGTAAATACCTTCGGCCGTACCCAGTTCATTGTGTGGGAACCACTCAGACACAAGACGAATACCGACCACGAAGCCTGCACCGATGAAGCCTAATAGGAAACGAGCAATCGCCGCTTGAATGAAAGAGTCTGCCATAGCAAACATAAAACAAGGGATTGAACAGACCGCGAGTAGCGAAGAGTAGACCAACCTAGGGCCGTATCGGTCGGTTAACATACCAATCGCGACACGCGCCGGAATGGTCAATGCAACGTTGAGAATAAGGAGTGTTTTTATTTCCTCAGTTGAAAGGCCAAGCGAGGTTTTCACCATTTGCAGTAGTGGGGCAAAGTTGAACCACACGACAAAGGTGATAAAAAAGGCCATCCAACTTAGGTGTAAGGTTTTCATCTTACCCGTAAATGAAAGCAGCGAAAATTTTGTGTTATCCATGGTTTAAATCCTTTAAATCCTTTAAATCTGGAAGATTCCCCGGCTTTAGCTTGTGCGTTACTTCCGAAATTCGAACGCATTAATGTGGCTAAACCCTGTGCCGAAATTGCTTACGCTGATAAAGCGTTTACATGATGATGTCGGCGTTTAGTTAACTGGCAATAGCAAGCGGTGCGAGAACCTGAACCTGTTCTCCTTGCTTGCGAACTTCAAATTTCACGAGCTTGAGTTCAGGTTGTTCAAGGCACGTGCCAGTTTCTAAGTGGTAATGCTGCTTGTATAAGGGCGAGGCTACGTAAGGCTCACCGCTTAATGAACCAATGATACCACGTGACATCACATTCGCCTTGCCAACAGGATCGTAATTAGAGAGCCCATAAAGCGTGTCACTACGCTTGCAGTAAAAAATAGCCACTTGGTTATCGTCTACTTTGGCACAAATACCACCGTTTGGGGTTAGGTCGCGGGTGCTGCATACGGTTGTCCAATTTTCCATGACTTTCTCCTAGTCAAAACATAAAACTAATAATCAATTCAATTAGGGTGATAGCCGACAGCAGTTTTTCTTGGGCTGCGCCACTGTCGACTATCGATATTGGGTTTAGTTGTTACTGATTCACTCACCAGCAATTCAGCTTACGAAACTTCCGTGACTTTGATTTGGTCAGCCTTAGTTCGTTTTTCATCACGTTGTGAATCAGCAGAAGAGCTCAAACTGGGCTTTGGAAAGCGTTGCTCTCGTTCTTTGATGAATGACAGGCTAGTGTCCATTTCTTCGCTGTTGATGTAGTGCTGGAAACGCTTCATCTTTTCAGGGTTTTCTATGGTGGTTTTCCATTCACACTGGTATTTTTCGATGTTGAGGGCGATATCGGCTTCAAGTTCTTCAGCAACATTGAGCTTGTCTTCAATCACGACTTGTTTGAGGTATTCAATGCCGCCTTCAAGGTTTTCCATCCATACCGATGTGCGCTGTAGGCGATCTGCGGTACGTGTGTAGAACATCAGAATGCGGTCGATGTATTGCAGTAGGGTGGTTTCATCAAGGTCGGTAGCGAAAAGGTCACCATGGCGAGGGCGCATACCGCCGTTACCACAGATGTAGAGGTTCCAGCCTTTGTCGGTAGCGATAATGCCAAAGTCTTTCGATTGCGCTTCTGCACATTCACGAGTACAGCCAGAAACCGCAAATTTGATCTTGTGGGGTGAGCGTAAGCCTTTGTAGCGGTTCTCAAGTCGAATCGCTAAACCAACACTGTCGTCGACACCGTATCGACACCAAGTGCTACCGACACACGATTTCACGGTACGTACCGATTTGCCGTAGGCATGGCCAGTTTCAAAACCAGCATCGATCAGCTTTTTCCAGATGATTGGCAGTTCGTTAAGTTGCGCACCAAACAAATCGACACGTTGGCCACCGGTGATCTTGGTGTATAGATCGAACTCTTTTGCGACTTCGCCTAAAACGATTAACTTATCGGGTGTGATTTCTCCGCCAGCAATGCGCGGAACCACAGAGTAGGTGCCGTCTTTTTGCATGTTGCCGAGGTAGATGTCATTGGTGTCTTGCAGTTCGATGTGTTGATCTTCGAGGATGTAATCGTTCCAGTAAGAAGCCAAAATTGAACCGACTGCTGGCTTACACACGGTACAGCCCAATCCGTTTCCGTGAGAATCTAACAATTCATCAAAGGTCTTAATCTTGTTGACTCGAATGATGTCGGTAAGCTCTTGGCGAGAATAGGCAAAGTGCTCACAGATATCGTTAGAGACTTCGACACCCAAGTTACTCAGTTCACTGTCTAAAACTTGTTTAGCAAGCGCAGAACAACCACCACAACCTGTTGAAGCATTGGTTGTTTCTTTCAGTGCCGCCATGGTGGTGCAGCCAGCAGATACGGCGTCCTTGATATCGCCTTTGGTCACATCAAAACATGAACAAATCATGGCGCTATCAGGCAGAGCTTCAACACCCATTGCTGAACCAGAATCATCCGCGACATTAGGTAGAATCAGTACTGATGGGTTTTCAGGAAGAGGCATGTCATTTTGCTTGATTTGCAGTAGCGAACCGTAAGCTTCGGCGTCACCCACCAATACTGCACCAACAATCTTTTTACCATCAGCTGAGATGATAAGGCGCTTGTAAACTTGTTCGATTTCATCGTTATAGGTATACGATTGAGCGCCTTCCGTTTGGCCGTGTACTTCGCCAATACTGGCCACATCAACGCCCAGTAATTTGAGCTTGGTGCTCATGTCGGCACCAGTAAATGAAGCGTCGCTCGTTCCGTCCGATAAGATATGCGCAGCCGCGATTTTCGCCATTGAATAGCCAGGGGCGACTAAGCCGAAGATCTTGTTGTCCCATAGCGCACATTCACCAATCGCATACACGTTGTCGATGTTGGTTTGGCAGTGATCGTTAATCACGATGCCGCCACGTTCACCAATGGCGATATCAGAGCCGCGAGCTAGGGCATCTTGAGGACGAATACCCGCAGAGAACACGATCATATCGGTCTCTAAATGGGTGCCGTCTGCAAAGTTCATTCTGTAGCGAGCTTTCTCTCCCGCGACTATCTCAGAGGTTGCCTTCTTGGTGTGAACTTGAACGCCAAGGTCTTCGATTTTTCTGCGTAAAAGCGCACCGCCACCGTCATCTAATTGCACGGCCATCAGGCGAGGTGCAAATTCCACTACATGGGTTTCTAAGCCAAGGTTTTTGACTGCGTTTGCGGCTTCTAAGCCAAGCAGGCCACCACCAATCACCACGCCCGATTTGCTGCCTTTACTTGAGAGCTCAATGGCGTCTAAATCTTCGATGGTGCGATAAACGTGACAGTGTTCTTGGTCGTTACCGGGAATAGGGGGAACAAAAGGGAATGAACCGGTCGCCAGAATCAAAGTGTCATAACTCTCGGTATGTCCCGATTCAGTCACAACGCACTTATTTTCAGTATCCAGTTGAGCGACCTTCGCGTTGAGAAGGTAATTGACGCCATTGCTTTGGTAATACTCTTCGCTGGTTAATGCCAAGTCATCAGCATTTCCGCGCTTAAAGTAAGCAGTCAGCTGAACTCGGTCGTAGGCCAACCTTGGCTCTTCACTGAAAGTCATGACATCAAACTTATCACTGTCTGACTGCAGGATGTTGTCGATAAATTTGTGTCCAACCATACCGTTACCAACGACGACGATCTTCTTCTTACTCATAATCCATTCCTTATTCTCGGCGTCACCATCACTAGCATCTAATTTCTAGTCGTTAGCAGATGAATACCGGGTTGAGATTCCACTCAATTCATAATTATCAAGAAAAACAAAAATGTTTTTTCTAAGTCTTGGTTTCTAGTGGAGCAAGGAGGGTGCCAGATTACATATCATCAAATTAAATAAAATTTAACTTTTATTTTTCAATGAATTAAAAACATGGGGCGGCACGTGCTTACCCCTAAAGTGGTATGTAATTATTTTGTTAAATTTATATAAATGAGCATTTGTGGTGCAACTTTCAGCAAGATGGTGCAAAAGTTGAGTTTTAGGTTGGCTTAACTTCGATTTAATTTGCTATTGATATGTGAATTAAAAATAAGATTATGTTTTTATTGATTATTTTTTCTGATAATAATCTGGTGATTAAGTGGCGTGTTATTTGCTTTATTTGATTACATACAATTATGGATAATTGAGTGAGAAACGGATGACCGATTCAAACAGTGGCTGGATAAAATCTACATGTGCTTATTGTGGTGTTGGCTGCGGAATAGAAGCGAGGCCGACTTCATTAGGTAAACTTGAAGTGCGCGGTGATAAAGAACACCCGTCGAATTATGGAAAGTTATGTACTAAAGGTATTGCTCTAGGTGAAACCGTAACACCTTTAGGTCGTCTTACTCAGCCGACTCATATTCAGAATCAACAAAAACACGAACTCGTATGGGATGACGCCACTCAATTGGTCGCTGATAGGTTTAACCAAGCCATTGAAGAGTTTGGTCCTGATTCAGTTGCGTTCTATGTCTCTGGCCAACTGTTAACAGAAGACTATTACGTTGCTAATAAGCTGATGAAAGGTTTTATTGGCAGCGGCAACATCGACAGTAACTCAAGGCTTTGCATGGCTTCTAGCGTTGTTGGGCACAAGCGTGCATTTGGTAGCGACACGGTTCCTATTTGTTATGAAGATTTAGAGCAAACCGACTTGGTCGTGATTACTGGCTCAAACTTAGCATGGTGTCATCCGGTTCTTTTCCAAAGGTTAAGAGCGGCTAAGCAAGCGAATCCCAAACTGCAAGTGATCGTCATAGATCCTCGTTATACCGACACATGTGAAATAGCCGATCAACATTTAGCGATTGAATCGGGCTCTGACGTGGCCTTGTTTAACGGGTTACTTTCATACTTAGCAGGAAATGATGCGCTTGATGAAGCCTATATAAGCAAACATACAGAAGGCTTCCAACAAGCGATCGAGTCAGCAAAGAAGTATGTTTACCACTCTGATTCAAACATCAATTCAGAGCAAAGCGTCAGCCAACTGACCGGGTTAACGGAACAAGAGATTGAGTGTTTCTATCGTGCGTTCGCTTCTAGACAAAAAGTCGTCACTATCTATTCTCAGGGCGTGAATCAGTCGAGCCAAGGCTGCGATAAAGTGAATTCCATCATCAATTGCCATTTGGCGACCGGAAAGATTGGTAAAGTCGGCATGGGGCCTTTCTCTGTGACAGGGCAACCCAACGCAATGGGCGGTCGCGAAGTTGGTGGTTTAGCGAATACGCTAGCGGCACACTTTGAGTTTGGGGATGAGGAATCACACCAAACGGTGAGTGACTTTTGGCAAACCGATAACTTAGCAACCAAACCCGGTTTGAAAGCGGTTGATCTGTTTGATGGTATGTTGGATGGCAAGATCAAAGCGGTATGGATTATGGCGACCAACCCAGTCGTTAGCCTTCCAGACAGTGCTAAAGTCAAAGCCGCGCTAGAACAATGCCCATTTGTTGTCGTGTCCGATTGCATTGCCGACACTGAAACCACTCGCTTGGCTGATGTAGTGCTGCCCGCGCAAGGGTGGAGTGAAAAGTCGGGCACCGTGACCAATTCAGAGCGCCGTATATCAAGGCAGCGCCGCATATTACCAAGCCCAGGCGAAGCCAACCCCGATTGGTGGATGATTAAAGAAGTGGCGCAGAAAATGGGTCATCAACATGCCTTTGATTATCGTCATGAAGGGCAAATCTTTGAAGAGTATTGCCAGATGACCAGCCTTGATAATGCAAACGGCAAACTGCGAGACTTGTGTTTGATTGGCTTAACAAACTTAGACGACAAAGGTTACAGCGAACTTAAACCTCAACAGTGGCCAGTATTGAAGCTGCAACAAGACATCGTGAACCAACGAATGTTTACTAATGGCGAGTTTTTTACCGCCTCTGGGAAAGCGCAGTTTGTTGCCGTTGAACACTCGCAGCCTTTAACGACCACTTCTCCAGATTACCCATTGATCATGAACAGCGGTCGAGTGCGCGACCAATGGCACACCATGAGCCGAACGGGGCTTGCTTCATCGCTTGGTGAGCATACGCCAGAGCCATTTTTAGCCATTCACCCTGAAACCGCCAAAAAGTTCGGCTTTGCAACCAGTACCAATCAAACCAACCAAGTGGTTAAGGTCAAGAGTGCCCAAGGTGAATCTCAAGCACGCTTGGTGTTAACGCAAGAGATGCGCAAAGAGCAGGTGTTTATGCCAATCCACTGGAACGGCACCACAGCCAAAAACAGTAAGCCATGCGACCTTATCTTACCCAATACCGATTCCAACTCAGGACAGCCAGAATTCAAGCACACACCCGTGATGATTGAACCATGTGACTATCGCAGTGAAGCGGTACTGATCAGTGACAGTGTGGTGGACTGTGATGAGTTTGATTATTGGGTAAGGCAGAAAGTGGAGGGCGGTTTTCTGTATCGCATCTCATCATCTAAGAACCCAATGGAGTTGGTGATTCAGCTTGCTAATACCCTCGATGCCTTGCCAGAACCTAACGCAGAAGCGATCAAATCACTCCATTACCACGGCAACAAATCATTCAAAAACTACGGCTCTGCCAAGTTGGGTCAGTCTGGCGTAAAGCAAGCCTTCGTAGTGAACAGCAAGCTCGATCATCAAAGTATCGATTGGCTGGTGGAATGCCTAACCCGAGAAGCCGATGAAGAGTTCGAAGCCGAGTTTTTGAGTACCATGGCGAAGTAGAAGACACCTTCGTAATATAGAGCAATAACCCAAGGGTCTATATATTGCGGCTACTCGCCCAAGTTAGAGACTATCTCTAAGCCAATCATATTTATAGCGTAATGCCGACAATCATGTTGGCATTATTTTGGGTACATGACACCCAAGGTGTGGTCGTTCATTGCCATACAGCGACCTAGTCATTCGTTTTCTGCATTTTTCTGATGTTTTATAGATAAAATCTGTATTTAGTCACATCTATTGTGCGAGTTAATCAGTAAGGTACTGTTATTAAATAGTTTATTAGACTCGACCTGATCTGGCTAGATTACTAGACAGAATTGTTTCAGGGACAAAATGTAGAATTTTTCTGTCTAATAACTGTTAGCCGTCATGGAGCTTGCTATACGTAAAGTGATAGAATAGTATCACTATAGTATTCCTTTGGAGTTGCTCTCATGAAAGTCGAATTAGTTACATCACTCAAGCGTCAAGCAACTAAGATCCTAGCCGATCTGCACGACACTAAAGAACCAGTATTAATTACCGAGCACGGTAAACCATCTGCATATTTGATCGATGTTGATGATTACGAGTTTATGCAAAACCGTTTGTCAATTCTTGAGGGTATTGCGCGAGGCGAACGCGCACTAGCTGATGGCAAAGTGGTTAGTCACGAAGCAGCCAAGGACAAAATGTCAAAATGGCTGAAATAATCTGGACTGAGCCAGCGTTATCCGACCTCAATGATATCGCTGAATATATCGCACTTGAAAATGTCGTTTCAGCAAAGCAATTGGTTCAAACGATTTTCTCTAAAGTTGAGCGTCTAGAGAGTTTTCCGGAATCAGGGCGTATTCCACCTGAATTAGAACATTTAAGTTACCGTGAGGTTGTTGTTAATCCATGTCGTGTATTCTATAAACAAGACGCAGACAAAGTATTTATTCTGTTTGTTATGCGTGCCGAAAGAGATTTGCGTAAGTTCCTGTTGAGTAAACAATAACCTTTGAGAATGAGCGGCTAACAAACGCTTTAAGACGGATTCGCAACGCGTGGCATTTTTACCATGCGTTGATTTAAGTGATTAAGGTGGTGTGCGGAAACATCGGTATTGCGTTGCTCACCACTTAAGCGGGCGTTAGTTTGCAAAGGGCAGAAAAGCGTTTGTGGTCTAAGATCCTAGTCTGGTTTTTATGCTTTACACCTGTTCCTTTTCCAATCTCACGAACTTTCCGGTGGCACTGTGTTGGAAGCGTTTGAGGTGCGTTAGTCACTTACTGGTTCTAACATTGTTGCTAATTCGTTAGTGCGTTTTCTTTGTTTTGGGGACTAATTTCGTTAACAGATGGCTTGATCATATTTGGTTGTCAGGTTGGTCGAACGAATCCTTTGCCAGTTAAGGTGCTTCAAACCGTGGTTGTTTGTCGTATGTCGCTTCTTAGCCAAGTGTGTTTTGTTGGTTGAGTTTAAATTCTGAGCTGTCCGTTTTCTTTTGTGTTCAAAGCCAGTAGTTTCATAACTAATTCAGCACCTTGGCGCTAAACTTTGGCTTCATAGCGGTGGCAAACTAACAAAGCGCTTAAGGCAGATTCGCAACGCGTGGCATTTTTACTATGCGTTGATTTATGTGTTTAAGGTGTTATGCGGTGGCTTCGTATTGCGTTGCTCACTACTTAGCTTAGCGTTATGTTTCTACGAGTTCAAAGGATCTGAACAGTGAAAAAATATTTAGAACCTACGGCAACGGAATCTTTAGTTCGGGTTTTAGTGCCTGTATTTGGAGTGTTTGTTGCTTTCTATTTGCTGATGCTGGGAAGCGAAGTTTTAGCTTTAATTTCATTAGTTGTCAGTATTTTTGTTTTTTGGAAGTCAAAGCGAAATTTATTGTTGAAAGATACTAGGTATCCATCGAACGAGATTAACTATAAAAATTGTAAAAAAGCCGCAGTTATTCATGGTTGGGGAACAGCCAGTGATATTGAAATGGTTCGGTTAGAATTTGAGACAGCAGCATCTCTGGGTAGTTGGGGTGAGCTCATTACAATACTGTTCACGTCTTCAGGAATCTATATTAACAGTCGTCCATCACCAACTAAGCGCCCATCGATAGTTACTCTAGGCAAAAACAAACTAAATGAACAAAAGGTTGTAGATATGTTGGAGGGTAGCTCCTTTACATCCGATACATAACAAAGCGTTAAAGCCAGATTCGCAACGCGTGGCATTTTTGGTTTTAATCAGCTTTAGTGTTTACGGCACAATGGTTTAGGTTCAGTGGTGATGTTGCTCACTACTTAACGTGGCGTTATGTTTTAATGGAATTTCAATGACTTAAATTCCTTTGAGTCGTTCTTTGCCCCTTTGGCTATTCGTTGGGAGTAGACTCAGCAAATCACCATTATCGCTCAGTTCTTAAATCTCTCAGCCCGTAAAACATGCCAAGGTTCGTGGGTTGCTTCATTCGAGTTTTCGGGTGGCTTGGTCGTATTGTTTCTCTGGCTCAAAGTCGCTTTGGGCGTATTTCCCAATTAGCCAATAACCTTGGCAGTTGCCTCGGCAAATCGCCATTGTTCTGCGCTGCTTTTGCTAAGAAAGGGTGCTTGTTGAAAGAGTACCGAGTTGCCTCATTAGCAGGGAAGTGGACTTACTCGTCTTGGGTTTGGAGCATCTGCCGGTCAAGTGGGTTCTAGCTTGTGACTTAGTTCAGAAATCTAAGTCTGCATTTCAGTTCTTTGCCAAGTAAATCAACGAATTGTGCTAAAACATAACAAAGCATTTAAGACGGATTCTCAACGCTTGGCAATTTCAGTTTAGGTCAGCTTCAGTGCTAAATGTGGCAAGGTTTAAGCTTGGGTGGTCGCGTTGTTCACCACTTAATGCGGCGTTAGTTTGCAAAGGGCAGAAAAGCGTTTGTGGTCTAAAAACCCTGTTCTGT
>NZ_JAPPTM010000102.1:0-301 GCF_027587105.1 Vibrio sp. RW | reverse complement strand
GTGGGGTAGGGGAGCGTTCTGTAAGCCGTTGAAGGTGGTCTGTAAGGGCTGCTGGAGGTATCAGAAGTGCGAATGCTGACATGAGTAACGATAAAGGGAGTGAAAAACTCCCTCGCCGGAAGACCAAGGGTTCCTGTCCAACGTTAATCGGGGCAGGGTAAGTCGACTCCTAAGGCGAGGCCGAAAGGCGTAGTCGATGGGAAACGGGTTAATATTCCCGTACTTCTTACAATTGCGATGGGGGGACGGAGAAGGCTAGGTGGGCCTGGCGACGGTTGTCCAGGTTCAAGTATGTAGGCGG
>NZ_JAPPTM010000101.1:0-305 GCF_027587105.1 Vibrio sp. RW | reverse complement strand
GCGTTATGTTTACTTGTATTTCAAAGGCTTAAATGTCTTAGGTTCTAGTTCTTTGTCCCTCTGGCAAGTCGTCCCTAGTAGACTCAGCAAATCAGTAGTGTCGGCCTAAATTCTTGAACCTCTCCGCCCGTAAAACATGCCAATGTTCGCGGGTTGCTTCATTGTCAGGTCGTGGCGGTTGGCTTCTGGTTTAACTGGCTCAAAGTCGCTTCTAGGTTCTTAGCCAATTAGCATTTCGGCTTGGCAGTTGCCTCGGCAATTCAGCGTTGTCTTGCGCTTTGGTTGGAAAGATAGGACGCTTGTTG
>NZ_JAPPTM010000100.1:0-306 GCF_027587105.1 Vibrio sp. RW | reverse complement strand
CAAAACGGCGAGTATGTTACCGATCCGATTGATGCAAGCGCACTAAACGATGGCACACTCACTGCCACAGCTAGCGTATCCGATGTGGCAGGTAACCCTGTTACAGCTGAGGATACAGTTGAACTTGATAACACCGCAGCGATTACAACCAGCATTGATAAAACCGCCGATGGCGTGATTAATGGCAACGGCGAAAGCGCCGCCATGGTTATACGCGGCACAGTGACTGACGTTGAAGACGGCCAAACTGTTACCATCACTTTGAGCGATGGTATAAACGCGCCAATTGAAGTTCAAGCAACCGTT
>NZ_JAPPTM010000010.1:0-149201 GCF_027587105.1 Vibrio sp. RW | reverse complement strand
TTTAACGTCAGGGTAACGCTCTAGAATTGTTTTGATAAATTGCTTACCAAACGAACCTGTACCACCAGTAATTAAAACTGTTTTATTATTTAACATGGAATACTTCACTTTTTGTTAAGTTTTCACTACCACGGCTACCACATAATAACTTTGGCTTCCGGGTAACTGATTGTGAGCAGTCAACACTCATAGCACACTATGTGTTGGTACCGAATGCCACTTTAATTTTTAATAATTCGATTCAATACAGCTAGCTACCACATATTATAAGCAAGCTACCGCCCGTTGATAACAATGCGAAATCACACTACGCGAGCTAGTTCTAGCAGGCATTGAAAAATTCATTACACCTATAACTGTGTTCACATTATCCATAATGTGAACACAGGAAGCAAAGTTTTTGTCTGTCACAATCAGCTATGTTGTTTAACAGCAAGGGGCTAATAAACTCACTAAAAAGACCATTACACAGGGAGAATTAATAACTTAACTGGCTAGCCAAACACGAGCTTTAACATTAGGGGAAACTAAATCCACTGCTCATCACTAACGTCCATAGTTATATAAATTAAGTAAAAGGGCCCCCACCCTAATGCAATTAAAACCACAGAAGTAATAACATTGACAATAGTTGTGACAGCTACCGCCCCACATAAAAAGAGAGTTAAACGGTAGACATAAAATCGACGCCTATGTACATTTCCGTCTCAATCTCGCTATACTCCTGACCTATAGTTTTTCGCCCAATAACGAATAAGAGTTCAAGATATGCAAGAGTTAGTTCCATTTTTTCAAGAGAATATGATTTTAGCCATCGTATGGATCGGCTTGGTTGTTGCCATCATTGCGAGCGTTATCAAAACATCAAACGCGGCCTACAAAGAGGTTACTGCAGCGCAAACCACACAGCTAATTAACCGTGAAAACGGCGTTGTGGTTGATATTCGTACAAAGGATGAATTCAAAAAGGGACATATTACTGACGCACTTCACATTTTGCCGTCAGATATTAAAGCAAATAGCTTTGGTAACCTTGAAAGTCATAAAGCTGACCCAATCATCGTAGTATGCAAGACAGGTCAAACTGCTCAAGAAAGCGCTAACTTACTGGCTAAAGCTGGTTTTGAGAATGTTAGCGTACTAAAAAGTGGTTTAGCGGCGTGGAGCGAAGCTAACTTGCCTTTAGTTAAAGGTAAGAAGTAGTTAAAGGTAAGAAATAAGCTGACCTGACTCAACAAATATGACTTTCAGGTTTTGCTTAAGTATGGCGCTCTTTGTGAGTGACAAACTGACAGGCAAAACCTAATTATAAATTTTTAAGGACAAGATAATGGCTGAAGCAGCACAACAAGACGCACAACAGAACTTCGCAATCCAACGTATTTTCCTAAAAGACGTCTCTTTCGAAGCGCCAAACTCTCCAGACATGTTTCAAAAAGAGTGGAACCCAGATGTAAAACTGGACCTAGACACTCAAAGCCGTGAACTTGGCGAAGGCGTGTACGAAGTCATCCTACGTCTAACGGTTACTGTTAAGAACGCAGAAGACACAGCATTCCTTTGTGAAGTTCAGCAAGGTGGTATCTTCTCTGCAAGCGAAATGGAAGCTGGCCAGCTTGCACATTGCCTAGGTGCTTTCTGCCCGAACATCTTGTTCCCATACGCTCGTGAAACGATTTCTAGCCTAGTGGTTAAAGGCACATTCCCACAACTGAACCTAGCACCAGTCAACTTCGATGCTTTGTTCATGAACTACCTACAAAACCAAGCTCAACAAGCTGAAGGCGAACAAGCTTAAGTCTCCAATCAGAACTTAACGCTGATATAGCCAGTTTTATTTGAAGCTTGGTTTTTTATTGGGAGCTTAGTTTTTATTAGAAGCTTGGCTTTTATTAGATAATGAGCTTTTAAATGCACATCGCAGCTTCTGCGATGTGCATTTTTTGTATATTCTCTTGGTGGAGAGCGCTTTCTTTTCGGGGAGAGCACTTTCATTAGATAAAGAGCACTCACAGAACTTTTCGATTTCCCTCATTATTTTTAGGTGGAAGCATGACAGAAACAACTCGCCCGACTAATACGGCAGACGCTTACGGTAAAGACAGCGCTTATGGCAAAGAGATTGCTATGACAGTGATTGGTGCAGGTTCTTACGGGACATCTTTAGCGATATCTCTAGCTCGTAACGGTGCCAATGTTGTTCTCTGGGGACATGATCCTGTACATATGGCGCGCCTCGAATTAGAGCGAGCCAACAATGCGTTTCTACCCAATATCGATTTTCCGCAAAGTTTAATCATTGAGTCGGATTTAGAAAAAGCAGTCACTGCAAGCCGTGACCTTCTCATTGTCGTCCCTAGCCATGTGTTTGGTATCGTCCTCAACAATCTGAAGCCGTACTTAACGACGAATTCTCGCATCTGCTGGGCCACCAAAGGTTTGGAGCCAGAGACAGGGCGCCTACTGAAAGATGTCGCACACGATATACTGGGTGATGGCTACTCACTGGCTGTTCTGTCTGGCCCTACTTTTGCTAAAGAACTGGCGATGGGTATGCCCACAGCCATTTCAGTAGCTTCGCCAGATGAGACGTTCCTAGAAGAGCTGCAAGAGAAGATCCACTGCGGCAAAACATTCCGCGTATACGCAAACTCAGATTTCATCGGCATGCAACTTGGCGGCGCGGTTAAAAATGTCATCGCTATCGGCGCAGGCATGTCAGACGGTATTGGCTTTGGTGCCAATGCGCGTACAGCTTTGATAACCCGTGGTTTGGCTGAAATGAGCCGACTAGGCGCCGCACTTGGTGCGCAACCAGAAACCTTCATGGGCATGGCTGGATTAGGCGACTTAGTGCTGACATGTACCGATAACCAATCTCGTAACCGTCGTTTTGGTTTAGCTTTAGGTTCAGGTAAAGACGTCGACACGGCGCAAGAAGAAATCGGCCAAGTGGTCGAAGGTTATCGCAACACCAAAGAAGTTTGGTTACTATCAGAGCGTATGGGCGTTGAGATGCCAATTGTTGAACAAATTTATCAAGTGCTGTATCAAGGGAAAGATGCTCACTTAGCGGCGCAAGACCTACTTGCTCGAGACAAAAAGTCAGAGCGATAACATCGCGTATTAAGTCGTGGAATAAAATAGATAAGATGGATGGAAGAATGAAACACTGTGAACAGCAAAAAGTTTGGCAATGCATCGTGAAGGAAGCTCGCGAGCAATCAGAACAAGAGCCTATGCTAGCGAGTTTTTACCACGCCACTATTATCAATCACGACAGTTTGAGTGCTTCGCTTAGTTATATCCTTGCCAATAAACTCAAAACCGCTTCGATGCCAGCAATGGCTGTGCGCGAAGTGGTTGAACAAGCCTTCGCGGAAGATGCTAACATCATTGACGCTGCCGCTTGTGATATATGCGCGACGGTCACCCGCGACCCCGCCGTTGAAATGTATTCAATGCCTCTGCTTTATTTAAAAGGGTATCATGCTCTACAAGGCTATCGAGTGGCGAATTGGTTATGGAAACAAGGACGCATCGCGCTTGCTACTTACTTACAAAACCAAATTTCAGTCGCCTGCCAAGTGGACATTCACCCAGCGGCTCGTATTGGTAAAGCAATCATGCTCGACCACGCTACAGGTATTGTGATTGGTGAAACGGCTGTAGTCGCAAATGATGTGTCGATTCTTCAAGACGTTACACTGGGTGGTACCGGTAAAGAAGGTGGCGATCGTCACCCTAAGATTCGCGAAGGTGTCATGATTGGGGCCGGCGCGAAGATTTTGGGCAACATTGAAGTGGGCGAAGGGGCTAAGATAGGTTCTTGCTCTGTGGTACTGCAAGCCGTGCCTCCCCATACTACCGTAGCTGGTGTTCCAGCCAAGATTGTCGGCAAACCACAAACGGATAAACCGTCTTTGGATATGGACCAAGGGTTTAACGGTCGCTCACAGCATTTTATCTATGGTGATGGGATTTAAGCGCAGTAACGAGATGCGAGTGTCGGGATGAAAAAGGCTTGCTCTGGTAAGAGATTCGAAAAACGCGTGCGACCTGATAACTAAAAAAAGACACTGAATGACAATAATGAAGAAAAAAATTCTCGCCATTAATACGACTCTTTTGATATCGACCAGCCTTTGTGTTGCTGTTTTATCTTCATCGTCATTTGCCGCATCGCAAGGTGAGCTAAAAGGTGTGTCGAGCGAAATATCTCGTCAACAAAAAGCCCTATCTTCACAGCAAAAAAAACTCGACACGTTGCAAGCTAACCTAAAGAAGCAAGAGCTCGCCATTGCTTCACTTGAAAAAGCGATTTTAGATAGCAAAAAGCAACTCAAAACGGCCAATGCTAACATTGCCAACTTGAACACAAAGATCACAGAACTCACCGCACAAAAAAAAGTGCAGACAGACAAGTTAGAACAGCTGATTCAAACTTACTATATGACAAGTCGAGCGAAAGCCTCTTCTCATATCCTCAATACCGGTGTTGAAGAAGACCGCATTAGCCACTACTACCAACATCTTGCTAAAGCTCGCTCTGCAACGATAAATACGATTGAACACACTCAACGGGAGTTAGCAGAAAGCCAGAAGCAACGCCAACTTGAGCAAGAACAAATAACAACGCTTTTAAAACAACAAACGACAAAGCGCGATAAGCTGTCACAGACACAAGTTCAACGTAAGAAAACGGTTGGTAATATTCGAAATAATATCTCCGGTGACAAGAGTTACTTAGCGGAACTCCAGCGCAATGAAACTCGCCTCAAAGCCGAGATTGCCAAAGCAGAAAAAGCCGCTCGCGAGAGACAGAACTCTGTCCCTATGGATGGTTTAGCCAAGCGCAAAGGAAAGCTGCCTTGGCCAATAAAAGGGAATGTCCTACATAACTACGGCTCTCGTCAAACTGGCCAAGTAAACTGGAAAGGCATGGTGATCAACGCTAATTACGGCCAGCAAGTAAAGTCGGTTTACTCAGGAACGGTCGTTTTTGCCGAATATTTAAGGGGTTATGGACTGGTTGTATTGCTCGACCACGGTAAAGGCGATATGACGCTCTACGGCTTTAACCAAGCGCTATTGAAAAAAGAAGGTGATAAGGTGAAAGCAGGTGAAGCCATTGCACTTGTCGGTAACACTGGCGGCCAAACCCGTCCATCGCTTTACTTTGAAATCCGTAGAAATAGTAAAGCTCAAAACCCGAAGAGTTGGTTGGTTAGGTAAGAGCAGATACGGGATGCGAAGAGCTTAAGAACCGAAACAAGGTTAGCGTAAAACGTTACATGAAAAACGCTAGCCTAGTCGTCGCTCTACCTTGCTTTTCGCTACTCGTATTTCGTTACTCGAGCCTGCTCTTTCCCGCTCTTCGTTGCCCGTATCTCGCTTACTCGTATCTTTCTACTTAGAGTTCAACGCCCTGACACCATCTTCCAATAATGTTAGCTGTTCAAAACCCTGCGCTGTCGCAATCGGTTTAACGGTGGCGATCATCTGCAGCATTCCTTGATGGACCACTTGCTCGGTAATTTGAGATTTTGGTGACATGACAGACTGATACGCCAACCAACCCGATGCAATCAAGTGAAGAGACGTCACCATCGACTTCATTTCTGCATCTGTTGCTTTGAGCAAGTTCAACTCAACGAAGGCTCTCATGATACCCACAAGATTGGTTTGTAGCTTTTCTTGTACGGCCATGTAATCAAGATGGAGCTTTTCATCACGCGACAATATTTCCGGTAGATTGGCATAGAAGAATCGGTACTTCCACATCAGCGTGAAGATAGAATCTAAGTAGCGCTTTAGTAGCGTCAGGCTTTCTTGTTGCCCTTGGATTGGGGTGAATCTTTCAAGCAACTCTGTCGAATAAAGAGTAAAGATATCACGGACAATTTCTTGTTTGTTGCGAAAGTGGTAGTAAAGGTTACCAGGGCTGATCTCGATATACTCAGCAATATGATTGGTCGTAATACTACGCTCGCCGTGCTCATTAAAAAGTTCTAGTGCCGCGTAAACAATCTTGTCACGTGTTTTCATTGGTCATTAGTATCCCTATCCGTTCAATGGTTCAGTATATCGCCACTAAACGGATAGATCGAGCTGTTAACATCTGGTCGAATTAGCAATCGCTAAAATTCAACTGCAATGAATCGGCTGCTGTAATCAATAGCTACTGTAATCAATCACTGCCAAAGAGGTCTCGTGTGTATACCTTGTCTGCAACATCGGATAGTTCATCAACCATTCTGTTGGAGACAATTACATCCGATACGACTTTGAACGCTTCGAGGTCAGAATAAACCTTCGAGTTAAAGAAGTGTTCTTCTTCTAACACCGGTTCGAACACGACAACTTCAATACCTTTGGCTTTTAAGCGCTTCATAATGCCTTGAATCGAAGAGGCTCGGAAATTGTCCGAACCCGCCTTCATTATCAAACGGTAGATACCAACAATTTTAGGTGAGCGCTTGATAATTGAATCCGCTATAAAATCTTTACGGGTACGGTTAGCATCAACAATGGCACCGACAATGTTGTTCGGTACATCTTGGTAATTCGCTAACAACTGTTTGGTATCTTTCGGTAAGCAGTAACCACCGTAACCAAATGAAGGATTATTGTAGTGATTACCAATACGAGGATCTAAGCCGACACCTTCGATAATCTGGCGTGAATCCAAACCATGGGCTTCGGCGTAAGAATCAAGTTCATTGAAATAAGAAACACGCATCGCGAGATAAGTATTAGAGAATAGTTTTACCGCTTCAGCTTCTGTTGAATTGGTAAAGAGCACGTCGATATTCTCTTTCTCTGCCCCTTCAACCAGAAGGTTCGCAAACACTTTAGCGCGTTCAGAGCACTCACCCACGATAATTCGTGATGGGTGTAGGTTATCGTATAGGGCTTTGCCTTCACGTAAAAACTCAGGGGAGAACATAATGTTTTCACAGTTCAGCTCTTGCTTAACGCGCTCAGTATAGCCAACAGGGACCGTTGATTTGATCACCATGACGGCATTTGGATTGATATCCATGACGTCTTTAATAACCGACTCCACAGAACTGGTATCGAAATAATTATTTTTCGGATCATAATCAGTTGGTGTGGCAATGATGACAAATTCAGCGTCTTGGTAAGCCGCTTTGTCTGTTGTTGCCCTGAAGTTCAGCGTCTTGTTTGACAAAAAGTGCTCAATCTCATTATCAACAATCGGTGACTGCTTGTTGTTTAGCATTGTCACTTTGTCATCAATGATATCTACCGCGATTACTTCATGATGTTGTGCCAACAACATTGCATTTGATAGACCCACATATCCGGTACCGGCTACTGCAATCTTCATGATAATACCTATGTTTTGAGCTATTAACTCAATAAAAATTATAACTTAGCTTGCCGTATCATACTCCGGTTGGGGAATTATTCCACTAGCCCGCTTTATCCAATTCTTGCTATACTGGTGGGAGTTTTGTATTCAAAAGAGTTAGAAAGTTATGATTATCGTAACGGGTGGTGCTGGCATGATTGGCAGCAATATTGTTAAGGCGCTCAATGAAGCGGGCCACAACGATATTCTAGTCGTCGACAACTTAAAAGATGGTAAGAAATTTAAGAACCTTGTCGACCTAGATATCACAGATTACATGGATCGTGATGATTTCCTAACTCAAGTCATGGCTGGTGATGATTTCGGTCACATTGAAGCGATTTTCCATGAAGGAGCATGCTCTGCCACTACCGAGTGGGATGGAAAATACATGATGCTCAACAACTATGAATACTCAAAAGAGCTACTTCATTACTGTGTTGAGCGTGAAATCCCTTTCTTATACGCCTCTTCAGCGGCGACTTACGGTGAAACCGATACTTTCATCGAGGAGCGAGAGTACGAAGGTGCATTAAACGTTTACGGCTATTCAAAACAGCAATTTGATAACTATGTTCGTCGCCTAACCGCGGATGCTGCAGCACACAACGAAACGCTTTCGCAAATCGTAGGGTTTCGTTACTTCAATGTTTATGGTCCGCGTGAGCAGCACAAAGGCAGCATGGCTTCAGTCGCATTTCATCTCAACAATCAAATGAACGCCGGTGAAAACCCGAAGTTGTTTGCAGGTAGCGAAACTTTCAAACGTGATTTTGTGTATGTCGGTGATGTCGCGGCTGTAAACTTGTGGTTCTTAGAGAATGGTGTATCAGGCCTCTTTAATCTAGGTACAGGCCATGCTGAGTCGTTTGAAGAAGTCGCCAAGGCAGTCATCAAGCACCATGGTAAAGGCGAAATCGAAACGATTCCTTTCCCTGACCATTTGAAAGGTGCTTACCAAGAATTCACTCAAGCCGACCTAACTAAGCTTCGCGGTACAGGTTGCGATATCGAGTTTAAAGCAGTAGCCGATGGCGTTGCTGAGTACATGAAGATCGTAAACGCTTAACGGTATATTTCAGATTAGGACCAATAATACACCCTACTTTTAGCGTGTATTATTGGGAATGTCTAACGAATATAATCATTCCCAGAGTAACCGATATAAAGTTAACTCTCTGATTTAAATAATGTAGTAAATGAATGACCACACAACGCAATGATTTTGATCCAAAAGCTTACAATCCTGAGTTTGAATGGGGGTTTCTAGCACCTAAATACTGGGGAACTTGGATTGCTGTTTTGTTATCGTCTTTAGTCTGCATCTTACCTAATAGCATTCGTTTAGCATTAGCTAAGTTTATGGCTAAGCAAGCTGTAAAAATTAAGAATAAGGCTAATCGTCGGGCTCGAGTGAATCTTGAGATGTGTTTCCCTGAGCAATCTATCAAAGAGCGCGAAGAAACTCTCTATCAGTCATACGTTACTTCCATCTCATTTTTGATGGGGTTTGCCTCACTGACCTTAAAGAGTAAAGGCTGGCTAGAAAACAACACCTCAATTAATGGTCTTAGTAACCTAACCGATATTACAGACAGTGGCGAGAATGTGATCTTGCTGGTTCCGCACACATGGGCTATCGATATTCCAGCGGTATTGCTGGCATCGCGCAACCTTCCGGTATCAGCCATGGCAAAAGCACAGAAAAATAAGCTCAGTGACTGGTTAATGCACAGGCAACGTGTGCAATATGGTGGACGAGTTTACGATCGTAGCGGCGGTATCAAGCCTTTCATCAAGTCAGTACGTGACGGGTACCTTGGCTACTACCTACCCGATGAAGATCTTGGCCGTGAGCACAGTGTCTTCGTTGACTTCTTTGCGACACAAAAAGCGACCATCTCAGGCCTTGGTCGTCTATCTAAGCTGAGCAAAGCTAAAATTGTTCCCTTGTTTGCTCAATACGATAGTAATACTGGTCAATACACGTTGGATTTTTACCCTGCCCTTCCATTCCCGACAGGAAGCGAAGAGGACGACGCACGTATGATGAATCAATGCATTGAAGATTATGTGAGTAAGAATCCAGAACAATATATGTGGATCTTAAGGCTGCTTAAGACTCGTCCTGAAAGTAATCTCAATCCTTATAAGTAATTTTCATAGAATGTTTTCAACTCACTTATATCACACAAAAGCAGTGTCTTTTTTTGCTGCGTGCTTTCCTGTTATCTGTGTCGCTTATGGCTCTGGCTACAACTACTCAAGCATCTTACTACTTGCTTCGTGCATAGTAAGCGTCATTTTTACCTATAAAGAAATAAAGTTAAGCAGCAATGAAAAGCTATTTATATACGCCCTTCTTTACTATTTCTTGACTTTTCTTCTACTGAAATTGGTCCATGGTGAAAAGTGGAGCTTTATTGATAAGCCAAGTAGAGCTTTATTAACCATACCAATTTTCGTAGCCTTATTACGAAACCCACCATCTTGGAAAAGTATGGCCATTGGGATAAATATTGCTTCAATTTGCTCAGCTATCATTGCGCTGTTCTACTTGAAACATTATCCAGAACTAAGAGCATTTGATGGACGTATCCCTAATTTTTGGTTCAAAGGGTATATGCAAATACAAACTGGAGGTATAGTAACTACATTTGCAATTTCTAGCCTAGCAATAGCTTTATTTGAGTGGAAAAGAAAGCATTTACTGTTTTCTGCAATATCACTCGTTGCATTTATTTTAGCATCTTGGGCTAGTTTACAGTCAGAGAGTAGAGGCTCTTGGCTACTTGTTCCCCTCACGGTTTTGTTGATAGTTCATTATAAGTTCAACCTATTACGCATTAAAGTTATTACTTCAACTCTTATATTGACAATTCTAACCTCTTTCGCTATCAGTACTAACCATACCGTTACATCTCGAGTCAATGAAGCTCTTAGTGATTACAAAAAATATAGTCAAAATACTAACGCTTCTACTTCTGTTGGAATCAGGCTCAACCTTTGGAAAAGCGCTTCAATAACCTTTTCAGAGAACCTTTTATTTGGTGCGGGAAAGAAGGGAAGATTAGAAAAAAGAAAGTCACTTGGTGATCTTGGTATTATAGATAAAAAAGTATCGCGTATGACCTATCACGAACACAACCAATTTCTTGAAGCTGCTTCAATTGGAGGATTTGTCGGGCTAAGTGCTCTTGGGGCTATATTTTTCATACCACTCTTGATCTTATTTAAGTTACTTAATAATTCGTCATCTTGTGAGGATTCTAAAAATTTCAGCTTATTAGGGATTGTTAGTATTATTCTGATGATGGGTTACTGCCTAACTCAGGCTTTTTTCAATCATAATTCTGGAACAATTTTTCACCTAGTGTGGACAAGTATTATTTTGAGTTCGGCTATTTCTAATAACAACAGGGTGAGTGATGAAAAGTAAAGATATTTATATTTGCTCAACCGTAAGACATCTACTCTTTAGCCTATATAAGTCACAAGATAGCACGACTACTTCAATGATCATTTTCTTCTATGATTATCAAAATATTGACCCTAAAAGTATAAGTAGTGATGAGTTGCCAGGTCATATTGAACTAATTTTAGTTAATAGGAAACAGCTAGTAAACAATATAAAGGAAAGTGGCTTTATCGGTAAATACATCTTGTTCAGCGCATTACATAGTTGGCCAATATCTGATAGTTTAAAATCGACTCTAGTGACATTACTCAAAAAGTATGATGGTGATTTAGATTTTGACCACACAATCAATACACTCTTTTTGTACAATGACAATAACAAGATGTCTAGATTGTTTAGACTGTTATCAACATCGTACTCTATGATTGAAGATGGGATGGGTAACTACGTTGAACATAAAATAGACTCAAGACCAAAACAACTCCTCCGTTTCCTATCAATTAAAAAGCCTCAGTCCTATGTATTTGGTGAACGAAGACAGTGTGCTGCTATCTATGCGATACACCCAGAAAAACTACCGAAATCCGTACTACACAAGGGAAGAAAACTAATTCTATCCAAAAATAAAACGAACATTTCAAATATTCAACGCTGTTTTAGATTTGATGACACTCATAACCTAAATAGAAAAACATTAATAATCGCCACACAGCCAACCTTTAACAAACTGAAGGGTAAGCTTGTTGATACTAGTTTCTTTTACAAAATTTATGATTTGATAATATCGAAAAGTAAAAGTGAAGGTTTTGATCCGGTTTTAAAGCTGCACCCAAAAGAAAATGAATCAGACTATTCATTGTTCAAAGAAAAAGGGGTAACTTTTTTATCGAATAAACTACCTTTAGAGCTCTATTTATTATCCAGTATAGAAACAGTTAATATCATATCAATTAACTCTTCAGCAGGTATTGGGATGGAAGAATATTGTAATATATATAAACTTATTCCAGATAGTGAAATATCTAACTTTGTCGATATTATAAGTAAATTAGAAAAAAATGAAGATAGCCTTCAAGATATAATATCTTTTGAGCTATCCAAAATAAATGATGGCATTTATTACTGATTATAAAAGCTTCTCATAAAGCATAAAGTCCTTGCCAAATTAATTTTTGAGTAAGCTATTATTTTCTTAGCAGTTTCTCAAAAAATTCCAAATGCTTCTTCACTGTCACTCGTGAACTAAAGCTTTCATCTAAGCGCTTCTTAGCCGCTTCACTCATTGTTGTGCACTTGGCCTTGTCTTGTGCGAGCTTGTTCATCGCATCACCTAACGCTTTTGCGTCACCAGTAGGAACAATATAACCCGTCTCACCGTCTACAACGAGTTCAGGGGCTCCCCCGGTAGTTGTAACTACTGAGGTTGTGCCGTTTGCCATTGCTTCGACAATCGTGCGAGGTAGCCCTTCTCCGCTGATCGATGGCTGAACTTGAAAGTCTGCCATACACATGATTGAAGGGATGTCAGTACGATGACCAATGTAGTGAATTCGCTCACTCATAGGGCTCGCTTTCATCTCATCAAAATGAGGCTCGTAGCCACTGCCCGCTAAGATCAAATGGAAGTTGGGCGCAGTAATGTATTTGGTCGCCTCAAGTAAAACAGAGATGCCCTTACTTGGCCTTACGTGCGCTGCAGTAATCGCAACTACATCCTCTTCATGCAAACCAAACTCAGAGCGCTCGGTTGGCGGTACTTTATACCAATCCAATTCATGCCCTTTGTATATGGTAACAACGTTATCTTTGTTCTTCCAAACGCGCTTCACCACATCTTGTCGTACTGCTTCAGACACACACACAATGCCATCTACACGAGGATGTAACTGAGTTAGATAAGCACTTGGGTCATGTCGATATAAACCTCCAGTAGTGCCTCGATAAACGATTAATTTAACGTTGAAACCCATACACGCAAACGCCGCGTTAGGTATCGTCTTTGAGTTAAAAGCATAGCAGATGTCGTAATCATGCGTTTTCAGCTCGTGGCGAATTTTTTTTATGGTATCAAAACAAATTTTACGCTTTGGATAACCATCAACCACTCGTATGCCGCACTCTTCTAACTTTGATACATGCTCAGACTCACCTTGGGTCATGATTGTGACTTGGTGACCTTGACGCGCAAGCTCAATAAAGATCGCGGCTTCAGGGCGTAAGCTGTTCCATGCATGTAAGTAAGATGCACAAACTAAAATCTTCATCTATCGGTTCCTACTAAGCTTGGTCTGTTGAACGGTCTTCTGAACGATTTTCAAGGATCCACAAACCGACATATTTATTGAAATTCACTTGGGCGTAGGTCATCGCCATAATGAAACCGACACTGCCATCCATAAAGCCACGACGGATAATATAGACTAAGAAGAACGTCCATATGGCTCGTAGTAGAGCAAGGAATAAGCCGTGTGATTTCTTGCCTTTACGGTGGTATTTTTGCGAACCAAGCCAAGCATATTGCGCCGCTTTATCTAAGCCGTGCCCATAATCTCGGTGGGTATAGTGGAGCAAGTAGCCTTTCAGAGTTCCAGTAGTTCCTTGTTCCGGAATAACGGTTTCATGCACTTCATCCAAGGTATAACGAGAGCCTTCTCTTTTAAAGAGTCTCAACACAGCACGAGCGCTACGACCATACTTAAGCGTTGTTCCATATAGCGTCACTCCCCAAGGCAGTTTATATGCCGTGTGTTTGATTTGATCTTGTTTTAATAGTTCAACAAGAGCGTCGCTCATCTCTTTATCGAGAGCTTCGTCAGCATCAATTGATAGCACCCAATCACATGTTGCTTTATCTAGCGCTCGCTGCTTTTGCTTACCAAAGCCCGGCCAGTCAGTGATTGTCACGTTATCTGTGTATTTTTGGCATATTTCAACGGTTGCATCTGTTGAGCCACTGTCTAAAACAATCAGTTCATCGGCAATATCAACAACAGATTTAAGGCACGTTTCAATTCGGTCTTCTTCATTCTTGGTAATAACAATGACAGACAGGGTATGTTTTCTCATTATTCAGCCCTAGAATTTCCAATAGTTTAATGATTTACGGATCTTAAAGTTACGAATCCAATTTTTTGGCTTTCTATCTTGCCAGCCACTCTCTAGTGCGTCTGTTATGGCACTCAAAACCCGAGCGGAAGATTGCCCATCTAAGTAAGGAGTGATTGATGGGCCATAACTGGCGATAGCTTTGTCTCTTGTTTCATCAGGTAGCATCGCTTGCTTAATTGCTGACTCTAATTGCTCGGCTTGAGTGATGTTAATAAAGCTTGCTTGAGGATCTCGATTATTCACCGTGACTACCGGCTTATTGAGCAATAAGAATTCCTGAAATATCGATGAGTTATCACACACCATCACATCAGCACGATGTTGCATTTCAATCACTCGGTCATTATCGAAAAACAGAAGATTATCGCCTTCCAACGCCTGATATTTTGCTCGGGTCTCTTGCTTCATCTTAGGGTGCAATGTCACTAACCATTGCCACTGACTCAGCTGGCTGAGACGCTTAAGTTCTTCATAAACCAACTCAGCACACGATAAGCTTGGCGAAAACGTCGAAGCAAATAGAATTTGGGGTCTCTCGTAACTGTGCTCACTTGCTTGATAATTAAACAAGCTATCCAGCTTCAGCCACCCGGTTTCTTTTACTTGAAAATAGCCACGTTGTTTGGCTAATGGCTCAAGTGAATTGGTTCTTTCATGGCCTTCTGTGCAATACAAATCAAATAGACCACGCTCAGGGTATAAGTTCCCACGTTTGCTCTCGTTCAAGCCATGGAATACTTGTACCTTCATCCCTGAAATAAATGCAGGAACACGATCGCCGGGAACTAAGACGGCATGGGGATTAAAGGTCACCGCTTCGGCTAAAGAGACTCTTTGCTCTTGCTCTGATAACAAGTGCTCGGACGCATCGTCACCCACCAGCAGCCATTTTACATCATGGCCAAGTCGCTTCGCAAAGTCATAGAATGGGCGAAGGATAGCAAATGAATAATTTTGCTCGACGTAGAGCAAGAAACGATAGGTTTGATCGGTTTGCATAAGCGAGGAGATAAAATTCACCATGTCCGTTTGAAAGTGCAACTAAGCATTTAATTATAACGCTCTTTACTTTCGAGATTGAAGAAAATACTCTTCTGAATACTGATTTTACCCTCTGGTGTCACTGTTCTTATGCTTATACGACTTCTCTATACTCTCATATTGTCATTAGCCTCTCCGCTACTGCTGTATGGGCTCTATAAGAACAAACCTGGAAAACCGAGTGTCGGCCAACGTTGGAAAGAGCATTTCGGCGTCACACCGCAAATCAATGGTAAAAATCCTATTTGGATTCATGCCGTATCCGTAGGCGAGTCGATTGCCGCAACGCCAATCATCAAGCAATTGAAACAACAAGCACCAGATCAAGCCATTATTGTCACCACGACAACGAGTACAGGTGCAGAGCAAATAGCCAAACTTGGTGATTTGGTCGAGCATCGTTACATGCCGATTGATTTTTCTTGGTGTATTCGAGGTTTTTTGAAGAGTGTTCAGCCTAAACAGATGCTAATCATGGAAACCGAGTTATGGCCAAACACACTGCACTGCGTCGCGAAAGCTGGAATCCCCATTTCGGTACTCAACGCTCGCCTATCTGAACGCTCGTGCCAGCGTTATGCTAAATTCCAAGCCGTTTTTGATCTCTTAGCCAAAAATCTCTCTCAAGTACTTTGCCAATACCCAAGTGATGCTGAGCGTTTTATACGATTAGGGTTAGATAAAGCATCTGTGCATGTGACTGGATCGATCAAGTTTGATATTGAAGTTTCAGCTGAACAAGTATCAAAAGGCAAAGCGCTACGTGAAACAATTGGCTCTGAGCGCTGTGTATGGATAGCGGCCAGCACTCACCGAGGCGAAGATGAGATTATCTTAGACGCTCATAAGCAGCTTCTAAAAGACCACCCAACTGCGTTACTCGTTATTGTTCCTCGCCATCCTGAGCGATTTAGTCAAGTCACTGAATTGGCTAAGCAGCACCAGTTCAATACCATCACTCGAACGAGCCAACATCCCTTCGCCTCTGATATTGAAGTCTATATAGCGGATACGATGGGAGAAATGTTAGTACTACTCGGCGGCGCTGATGTGTGCTTTATGGGCGGAAGCCTGATTGGCGATAAAGTTGGGGGCCATAACCTGCTTGAACCAGCAGCCCTGCAATTGCCTTTACTGAATGGTCCTAGCTACTTTAATTTCAGTGAGATCACCGACAAACTGCTTGAAGCTCAAGCGGTCACTATTTGTCAAAATAGCGATGAAATTGCAGGCCAGCTCAGAGCGCTGTTCACGCAACCTGAGTTACGTAAAGACAAAGGGTTAGCGGCTTATCAAGTAGTTGAGCAAAACCGAGGGGCGTTGGATAAAACTTTGGCATACATTCTTAATTAATGGCCTTCTTAGCTAGTCACCACTCTTAACTAACAGCAACTAACCTTGGTAGCCTTGCAATAACAGTTCCCAATCCTGCTCTTGCCATTGAATCTGGCGCTTGTTTACTTCTTTTAGAAACGAGCGCTTAAGGCGATTCAAGTTACCTTCTTTCCAATCATCACCCGCTTGCTGGCCACACTTATCAAAGTCAATAATCCACACCGTTTGCGAATCATCAAGCAGGATATTATGAATGTTGAGATCGGTATGATTGACCCCTGTATCGTGCATTTTTCTTATCTCTTGGCCAATTTTACGGTAAATATCCGCATCGATCGGATGAGCAACCAAGATATCGACCAAATCTTTAGCGTTAGGAATTCGTTCAGACATTAAGTCCGCTCGATAAAGCAGCCCGCTTTTAATGGCTCTAGCAGCAATGGGCTTCGGTACATTGACACCTGCATTACCCAAGACATTGAGAACGTTGAGCTCCATCGCGCAACGCGTACTTTCCCAATCAGAGAATCGGTACTGATCTTCAACTAGCTTCCCAAACAATCCGCCACGGCGATAATGGCGCAATGCGGCCTGTATTGCATCAAGTTGGATAAACCATGTCGTGCCACGGCCTTGAGCACTTCCAGAAATAGCCCCTCTTTGTTGCCAGTATTCTACCTCAAAGATCTGAACCATCTCATCCTCTGGCACTTGAGCCAGAAGTTCAGGGTCATACCAAATTGTTTGGTTGTTGGTGCTAATCGTTTCCATCTATGAGGCCTTTGGGTCGCTTTTCGTCATTGCTATTTTACAACTAATGCGAGTATCTGCATAATTCTGATGTTATTCACTTTTTCGGGCACTTTATGTCACTGTTCTCAACTGCACCTCAATCTCTTTGCATACTTCGTCTTTCCGCTATTGGCGATGTTTGTCATGCTATTTCTGTGGTTCAAGCCATTCAGAAGCAGTGGCCTGAAACGAAAATCACTTGGATCACGGGAAAAATCGAAGCCATGCTGATCGGTGATCTTCCCGGTATTGAGGTGATTGTTTTCGATAAAAAACAAGGCTTCAAAGGAATGCGTGAATTATGGCGTCAGCTCTCTGATCGTAAATTTGATGCACTGCTGCACATGCAAGCGGCACTGAGAGCCAGCGTGCTATCTTGGGGGATCAAAGCAAGGTATAAAGTAGGCTTTGGTAAAAACCGCACTCGTGAAGGTCAATCACTGTTCACCAATCGCCAACTTCCTATCTCAGACAAGTTTCATGTGTTGGATAACTTTGCCGAATTTGCGCGCTACATTGGCGTGCCTTTCGATAAACCTCAATGGACTATTCCATTAACGCCAGAAGATGAAGAGCTAGCAATCAGCACCATAGCCAACAAACCTACACTGGTTATCTCGCCTGCTGCAAGCAAAGACTCGCGCAACTGGTTAACAGAGCGATATGCCGCCATTGCCGACTATGCTTCAGAAGAAGGCATGCAAGTGGTACTTTGTGGTTCTCCGGCACCAAGAGAAGTTAACCTAGGTAACGACATCGAAAAATTATGCCAGTCGCCTGTCACTAACTTGATTGGCAAGACGAACTTGAAGCAACTGACTGCCGTACTGAAACATGCAACGGTGGTATTGGCACCTGATACTGGTCCAGCCCACTTGGCAACCACACAGTCAACACCGGTAATTGGCTTGTACGCACACAGCGATCCTCGTAGAACTGGCCCTTACAACGATCTCGATATCGTGGCAAGTGTGTACCAACAGCATGTAGAAGCACAACAAGGTAAACCCGTGCAAGAGCTTCCATGGGGAACTCGTGCCAAGGGCGATGACCTGATGAAAGACATCACCGTCGATATGGTCAAGCAGCGACTCGATAAAGCACTCACTTCTCGCCCGACACGATATTCAGACAACGTACTGAATTCCAAACAGAACATTAAGCAAGGAACGCTAATATGAGCACACATGTCATCTACCCTGGAACGTTTGATCCAGTCACCAATGGGCACCTTGATATCATCGTTCGCGCCGCTAGCATGTTTGACCATATCACCGTTGGGGTAGCTGAGAGCCCAAGTAAAAAGACCATGTTTGAGTTAGATGAACGAGTAGAGCTGCTGCGTGATGCCGTGGCTCATATCCCGAACGTCTCTGTCGAAGGGTTTTCAGGGTTACTGGTCGACTTTGCTAAACAACAGCAAGCGAACGTATTGGTGCGTGGTTTGAGAACAACTATGGATTTTGAATACGAGTTTGGACTCACCAGCATGTACAGAAAGCTACTTCCAGGCCTTGAAAGTGTATTTTTAACACCTTCTGAAGAATATGCCTTCCTCTCTTCAACGATTGTCCGTGAAGTCGCGATTCATGGCGGTGATATTAGCCAGTTTGTACCACAAAAAGTCGCAGACGAAATTAAACGAAAAACAGTGAAATAATGCCGCCAAAGGTACAAGTTAGGTTGCATATCATGTCGTCATTACTATAAATATCGACCTGTTTGCCTGTTAGGATTAAGTTTGCAAACTTAAACATCGTCATATGAAGGCGACTCTGAGGACAGGGAAACGTGCACGCAGGTCATTATTTATACTTGGCACTGTTCACAGAAAAACGTATTTCTCTGCCCTATTTTTAACTCTTGGATAAGAGCCTCACAATTAGGGCATTCCTCTTTCGCTTTGCCATAAACCTGAAGTTCTTGAGCGAAATACCCCGGCTTGCCATCTGCTTGTGCGAAATCTTTTAGGGTAGTACCGCCTTGTTTGATAGCGGTGGCGAGCACTTGCTTGATCTCTTTGGTTAGCAATACCCACTCTTCTTTTGTTACTTTGCTTGCGGGGCGCAAAGGATGAATTCGTGAAGAAAACAGCGCTTCATTGGCGTAGATGTTTCCCACGCCAACAACCACTTTGTTGTCCATGATGAACTGTTTAACGGCAACTTTACGCTTCACGGCCTTCTCGGCGATGTAGTCGGCATTGAAGTCGTCCGTTAGTGGCTCGGGGCCAGAACCAAGTAACACAGGATGGACTTCATCAGGCGCCGACCATAGCCAAGCACCAAAGCGGCGTGGGTCGTTATAACGCAGTATCTTGCCGTTAGTGAGCTTAAGATCCACGTGATCGTGTTTTGCTGCTGGAAAATCGGCATCTAACACGCGCAATGAACCAGACATCCCCAAATGAACAATGGCACTACCAACCTTAGTTTCAATGATCAGATACTTAGCGCGACGAGAGATGGAGAGTATTTTTTCACCTTCCAACTGTTTTAACTCAAGTGGGATATCCCAACGTAATTTAGGTGTCCGAAAAGTCATCGTTTTTATCGTCTCGCCAACTAAATGAGGCGAGATCCCCATACGGCTCACTTCAACTTCGGGTAATTCAGGCATAATTTAGTCGTCCGATTTAGGTGGTTTGTCTGATATAGATAGCTTGTCTGATTTCAATGAATGTTCTGAGCTAAGGCTTGGAAACAGGTAACTCTCTTCAATAGACACCGCCAGCCACTGATCATTCCAGTTTTTTAACAACCAGAATTCGGGCAATTGATAATAGGTAATACGCTGGGGCTCTTCTTGGTCTTGATACCATACTTCAATGGTGTGCGGTGTATTTAGCCGAGGCGTAAGGTCTGTATAGGTTTGTGAGTCGACTTCCGTACCCACAAGCTCTTTCCAACGCTGTGACAACTCTTGTGCATTGGTAGTTTGAGGGAAGTCTGCATCTTTGAACTGGTAAGCCCATTGATTGTCTTGTTGAACGACTGACCACTTAGCAAAGTGTAACGCTTGAAGCTCTGCTGCTGGATTTAGGAGATAAGGGTAAGGGCTCTCAACCTGAGGCTCAGGCTCGATAAGGTACGCTTTGATCAGTGTTGGAAGGTTTAACACCCCAATAAAAGCGATCACGCTTAACATGAGTATGTTGTTCCACCGGCGTCCACGATATCTCATCTGATTCTGCTCATCCAATCTATTGAGCGATCAGTATATCGTGAAACGAGCAACACTTTCTATGCACACGACTTTCTGTGCGTTGTTTGCTTATCGATTAAAGGGGGAGAATTGATAATGCCTAATTTCAGATATAAAAAAACCCAGCGATTAAGCTGGGTTTTTTAACTTTTTCTTCTACTGGAGAAGAGCAAAAAAAGCATCAATTACTTGATTTTCGCTTCTTTGTACATAACGTGTTGGCGAACTACTGGATCAAACTTTTTGATCTCAAATTTGCCTGGCATGTTACGCTTGTTCTTATCAGTTGTGTAGAAGTGACCAGTACCTGCAGAAGATACTAGACGAATTTTCTCACGAATGCCTTTAGCCATTGCTTAATTCCTCTTAAACGTTTTCGCCACGTGCACGGATATCAACAAGAACAGCATCAATGCCTTTCTTATCAATAATACGCATGCCTTTAGCAGTTAGACGTAGTTTAACAAAACGTTTTTCGCTCTCTACCCAGAAACGATGAGTTTGTAGGTTCGGCAGAAAACGGCGCTTAGTAGCATTGCGTGCGTGTGAACGGTTGTTACCCGTTACTGGACGCTTACCAGTTACTTGGCATACTCGGGACATGAATGTCTTCTCCAATCGTTTCAGCTCGATATCAACCTTGGTGGCCGAACCTCTCTATCAATTAAAATAGAAGGTAAAAACCGTTATGGAAAATCCATACAAGGCTATCAAAGGTCGCGCATTATACTAACTTGACACGCATTGCTCAAGACCCGAACAGATCCTTTTTACGGATTTCGTGATCTTTTTTTGTGCAGCGCAGCTTGCTTGAGTAATCAGAGCTGATTTTAGGTCTAAAAATGTGGGCGGAATAATAGCAGATTTAACGTAACTAACAACCTAAAATGTGATTCAAATCCATCCACGCTCTGCAAAAGAGACAACTTCGCCATCTCCAACGACAAAATGGTCGAGGATTCGGATGTCCACCAGCGCTAATGCATCGGTTAAACGGCGTGTGATTCGCCTATCTGCTTGACTTGGCTCTGCGATACCCGAAGGATGGTTATGCGCTAAAATTAATGCCGCCGCATTATGATGAAGTGCGCGTTTAACCACTTCCCGAGGGTAAACCGATGCGGCATCGATGGTTCCTTCAAACATCACCTCATCTTTTATCACTCTATTTTGGTTATCGAGGAACAATATATAGAAGGCTTCTCGCTGGCGATCGCGCAGCATACTCGAAAGATAGAGCTTGGTATGGTTGGGGCTCGTCAATGCATCCCCTCGAGATAATGTCTCTGCTAAATAACGTTGCGTCATCTCTAACACTGCCTGCAGTTGAACATATTTCGCTTGCCCCAACCCTTTATGGGCACAGAATTCCGTTTCCGTTGCAGAAAACAGTTGCCGCAGCGAGCCAGAGTCTTTGATCAACTTATCGGCTAACTCTAATACGTTCATTCCCTGCGTACCTGTACGAAGAAATATCGCGAGCAATTCTGCATCACTCAAAGAATCCGGCCCTCTATTTAGTAGTTTTTCTCTTGGCATCGATTCGGCAGGAATATTACTGATAGGCATATAAAGGCTATTTCGTTGGTCATAAATACAGCCCATCAGCTTAATGGCCTTGCTCATTGAGATCCTTCAATGCAGTAGAAGGGGGTCGAGCCGCTTGTAAAATCATGTAATTGATAAGTTTGATAACACCAACTTGATGCGCGTCAACTCTGTTCGAACTCTGCTTCTAGGCACTAATCCTTTGTTCTGATATCGTAAGTCCCAGAAAAATTAAGGAACAGAATCATGCAAACATTGGTTAATCAACTGAGTAACGCTGACCAACAAGGCCTAGCAGGGAAAAAAATCCTACTTGGTATTAGTGGTGGTATCGCTGCTTATAAATGTGCCGAACTGACTCGTCGCTTAATTGAACGTGGGGCGCAGGTACAAGTCGTGATGACAAATGCGGCCAAGGAGTTCATTACTCCCCTCACCATGCAAGCCGTCTCTGGAAGGCCAGTGTCTGATAGTTTGCTTGATCCTGCTGCTGAGGCTTCGATGGGACACATCGAGCTCGCAAAGTGGGCGGACTTAGTATTATTAGCCCCAGCAACCGCTGATCTGATTGCGCGCATGACTGCTGGCATGGGCAACGACCTACTGACGACTCTGGTTTTAGCAACCGATGCGCCAGTGGCGGTATCTCCGGCCATGAACCAGCAAATGTACAGCCACCCTGCCACTCAAGAGAACATCGCAACGCTAAAACGCCGGGGTTGTGAAATCTGGGGCCCAGCTGCAGGCGAACAAGCGTGTGGTGATGTCGGTATGGGACGCATGTTAGAACCAATGCAGCTCGTGCATCGCTGTGAAGACTTCTTCCAACCTAAGCCACTGGCTGGCCGTTCTGTACTTATTACTGCAGGCCCGACTCGTGAAGCGATCGACCCTGTACGTTACATTACGAATCACAGCTCAGGCAAAATGGGCTACGCGTTAGCTGAAGCCGCTGCTAAACAAGGCGCAACGGTCACTCTAGTCAGTGGCCCTGTATCACTCGCGACACCAAACAAAGTAACTCGTGTTGATGTAGATAGCGCACAACAGATGTTTGATGCCGTTACAGCCAGTGTAGCTCAACACGATATTTTCATCAGCTGCGCCGCGGTTGCCGATTATCGCCCCGAGACCATCGCAGACCAAAAGCTTAAGAAGGTCGACGGTAAAGATGACATGACCATTCAAATGGTGAAGAACCCAGACATTGTCGCTTCTGTTGCTTCAATGACCGAAGGTCGCCCTTTTACCGTAGGCTTCGCTGCAGAAACTCAAGATATTGAAAAATACGCGCGCGGCAAACTGGAAAGAAAGAACCTCGATATGATTTGTGCCAACGATGTGTCTGTCGAAGGCCAAGGCTTTAATAGCAGCAGCAATGAGCTGCACCTTTATTGGAAAGGTGGTGATAAATCTCTGCCTCTTGATAGCAAAGATACGCTAGGTTTCCAGATCCTCGATCAGATCCAGCAACTTATTGTCGAATAAACACACGATTTAACTCTGACAACCTGCTGACACCTCTCGATTCTGTTGACCTAGGTCTTACAAAACTAGGAACAGAATTGAATGGTGTTTATAATCCTTCTTCACTCAATCCTCATCTTTAGGAAAGGAAGTAAATAGATGGCTGGTACTCGAAAATCAAACCGTCGTGAAGAAATCCTGCAAGCTCTAGCACAAATGTTGGAATCGACCGAAGGTGCTTCTCGTATCACAACGGTAAAGTTGGCCAAACAAGTCGGCGTATCTGAAGCAGCGTTATACCGCCACTTCCCAAGTAAAGCTCGGATGTTTGAAGGCCTAATCGAATTCATTGAAGAAGCGTTGATGTCTCGAATCAACCGTATTCTCAATGAAGAGAAAGACACACTTGAACGTATACGCCTAGTAATGCAACTTATCTTAGTCTTCTCTGAGCGTAACCCAGGCCTGACTCGTATTTTATCGGGCCATGCTCTAATGTTTGAGAATGAGCGTCTTCGTGAACGAATCAATCAACTTTTCGAGCGTATTGAGACTCAACTTCGCCAAATTCTGCGTGAAAGAAAACTTCGTGAAGGGAAATCATTCCCGGTTGATGAAAAAATCTTAGCCGCGCAATTGCTCGGTCAGGTTGAAGGCAGCTTAAATCGATTTGTTCGCTCAGACTTCAAATATCAACCGACAGAAAACTTTGATGCTTACTGGGCTCTGCTAAGCGTTCAGATTAAGTAGCAATTAAATTAAGTAGCAATCAAACCTTAAGTGATGGTTATGACGACGAAAACTTCTCCAGAAAACGGCACGGCACAACACGTTATTACTAAGCCACCTTTTACTCTGGCACTACTCCACCCAAAATATTGGGGCGTTTGGTTCGGTTTTGGATTATTAGCGCTTATCGTTAATGTACTCCCTTACCGTATATTATTACTGCTAGGTCGTTCATTGGGTTCTCTTGGTGCTCGTTTTGGCAAGAAGCGCGTCGCGGTAGCAACCCGTAATTTGGAGCTATCCTTCCCAGACAAGCCAGCGGATGAAGTCGCGGCAATGGTCAGTGAGAACTTCAAGAATACGGGTATGGCGCTGATCGAAACCGGTATTACGTGGTTTTGGCCAACATGGCGCTTCAAGCGCATCTTAGTGGACAAAGACACTCAAATGCTACGTACGCACAAAGCCAACGGCAAAGGCGTTCTTCTGTGCTGTGTGCATGCCTTGAACTTAGAGATCACCGCGCGAGCAATGGCTGTTCTCGGGATTTCAGGTTTAGGGGTTTACCGCCCACACAATAATCCGGCTTATGAGTTCATTCAATACCGTGGTCGTACTCAGAATGGCAATCGCCTGATTCACCGTAAAGATGTGAAACGTATGATTCGAATTCTGCGTCAGGGTGAAATCCTTTTCTACCTGCCGGATCATGATTACGGCCGTAACAAATCAGTGTTTGTGCCTTTCTTCGCGGTAGAAGATGCATGTACTACCACAGGCACCAGTATTCTTGCGTACACCAGCCGATGTGCACTGGTTCCTGGGTCAGGTTTTAGAAATGCCGATGGCAAGTATGAGATTATGGCGGATGAGTCGATCGAAGATAACTATCCACAAAAAGATGAGAAAGCGGCGGCGGCTTACATGAACCGCTACCTTGAGAAGATTATTTTGCGAGCTCCAGAGCAATGGATGTGGCTGCACAAGCGCTTCAAAACGATGGAAGACCCAGAAGTGGAGCGCGGTATTCGTTATAAATAGATAAGAAAGCAGCTCACCTCAATAGAAAAGTAAAAGGCCCGAAAGAGCTATCTCTTTCGGGCCTTTTTGATTTTTCGATTCTTAACCTAGAGCGCTAAACCATCAGGTTCAGCTTCTTCAGTTTACGAATTAGATACCGTATTGAGCGCGGTACGCTTTTACTGCGTCTAGATGTGCTGCATCTGTGCCTTTCTCTTCAAGGAAAGTCACTAGATCAGTCAGGCTAACGATTGAGATAATCGCACAGCCGAAGTCACGCTCAACTTCTTGAATTGCAGACAACTCACCTTTGCCCTTCTCTTGACGGTCGATAGCAACAAGCACACCCGCTAAGTCAGCGCCGTTCGCTTGGATGATTTCCATCGACTCACGAATCGCAGTACCTGCAGTGATCACGTCATCTACAAGCATGATGCGACCTTCCAGTGCGCTACCGACTAGGTTGCCACCTTCACCGTGGTCTTTCGCTTCTTTACGGTTAAAGCAGTAAGGCGTGTCCACATCGTGGTGATCTGCCAGTGCTACCGCTGTTGTTGTTGCGATTGGGATACCTTTGTATGCAGGGCCAAATAGTACATCGAACTCAATACCTGAATCTGCCAATGCTGCTGCGTAGAAGCGACCTAAGCGTGCTAGGTCACGACCTGTATTAAACAATCCAGCATTGAAGAAGTAAGGGCTCTTACGGCCAGACTTTAAAGTAAACTCACCAAACTTAAGTACTTCTTTCTCTAGTGCAAATTCAATAAATTCACGTTGATATGCTTTCATGCTCATCCTCTAAATTAATTTACTTTCCAATTCCTAGCTTCCGATCACTTCGAAAGCTAACGATGCTGTATTTTCTAAATAAAAAAATAGCCCCCATTTGGGAGCTATCTAAAAACTATTCTGCCAACGCCGCTTTCTGCGCTTCGACGATATCGGCAATGCCCTTATTCGCCAGAGCCAACAGCTGCATCAGCTCTTCGTGGCTGAACGGTTCGCCTTCTGCGGTGCCTTGAATCTCAATCATCTTACCGTCTTCGGTCATTACAACGTTCATATCGGTATCAGCTGCTGAGTCTTCAACGTACTCAAGGTCACACAGTGCTTGTGCACCAACGATGCCCACTGAAACTGCCGCTACGTGGCCTTTCATTGGGTTCTTTTTCAGTTTGCCGCTGTCTAATAGGCTCTTGATTGCGTCAGCCATCGCTACGCTTGCACCAGAGATAGACGCAGTACGTGTACCGCCGTCTGCTTGGATAACATCACAATCGACAGTGATCATGATTTCACCCATTGCTTTTAGATCAACAACAGCACGTAGGCTACGAGCGATCAGACGTTGGATTTCCATCGTACGACCACCTTGCTTACCACTCGCCGCTTCACGACGGTTACGAGTGTGTGTTGCACGTGGCAGCATGCCGTATTCAGCGGTTACCCAACCCTTTCCTTGGCCTTTTAACCAACGCGGCACGTTTTCTTCTACCGTTGCATTACATAGAACTTTAGTGTTGCCGAACTCAACTAATACCGAACCCTCAGCATAAGCTGTGTAGTTACGAGTAATTTTAATTGGACGAATTTGATCTGCAGCGCGGTCATTTGGACGCATTGGTATCTACCTTATTAACAGTCTGAAGTGATTTACTATCGAAAGAGTGCATCACCTGAGAAAGGGGTGAGACAGTTTTGATTGGGGCAAGATTATATAGCAGTTTACCTTTCAAATCTATTTACCGTTCAAAGCGATTTACCATCGAAAGCTATTTTTCGTAACAGGAGGTTTACCGTGAAAGGGAAACGACTGCGAAAAGGAAACTATCGTGAAAGAAAGAATGATACTGAAAGGCTAACTCACGTGAAAAGCTCTGGCTTCGGGTGCAACTCGTATCGTGATACTATGCGTGCGCGTTATTTTCAGAATGATAAAAGACAGGAAAATTCGATGATTTATAGTATGACCGCGTACGCACGCAAAGAAGTAAAAGGCGATTGGGGCAGCGCAGTATGGGAAATCCGTAGTGTAAACCAACGCTACCTAGAAACTTACTTCCGTATGCCTGAACAGTTCCGTGGTTTAGAGCCAATCCTACGTGAGCGCTTTCGTAAGCGTCTAGCGCGCGGCAAGGTTGAATGTAACCTACGTTTTGAAGCAAACCCAGCAGCAAAGGGCGAACTCAGCATCAATGAAGGTTTGGCGCAGCAAGTAATCAATGCCGCGAACCAAGTAATGACGATGACAGGTGAAGAGAGCCGTTTGAACCCATTCCAAGTGATGAACTGGCCTGGCGTGATGGAAACACCTGAGCAAGATATGGATGCCATCAACCAAGACCTACTGGACGCATTCAACGAAGCAATCGCAGAGTTCATTGATGCTCGTTCTCGCGAAGGTGAAAACATGAAAGCGCTCATCGTACAGCGCTTAGATGCGATCACTGAAGAAGTCGTGAAAGTTCGTGCACGCATGCCTGAGATCCTAGAATGGCAACGTGAGCGTCTTCTTACCAAATTTGAAGATGCGAAAATTGAACTTGAAGGTTCTCGCGTTGAGCAAGAGCTTATCCTACTGGCTCAGAAGTCAGACGTGGCAGAAGAACTGGATCGTCTAGATTCTCACGTGAAAGAAGCAAACGCAGTATTGAAGAAAGGTGGCGCTTGTGGCCGTAAGCTAGACTTCATGATGCAAGAGTTCAACCGTGAGTCAAACACGCTAGCGTCTAAATCCATCAGCACAGACATCACTGCATCAGGCGTAGAGCTTAAAGTTCTTATCGAACAGATGCGTGAGCAGATCCAAAACATTGAATAACAGTTTGTCAGTAACACGCTGAATAACCATTAGCTGAATCAGTGTTGGTTAACTTAAAGATAAGCTCCTAAATTTAGGGGCTTTTTTTATAAATACAATGATGCACAGCAAGAAAAATAGAAGATCTGAATTGAGCCGGAACATTAGCTTAGAACGAAGTATAGATTGTGGATTACGATAAGGGTGTAAAGAAGTAATGGGGGTAACGAGAGTAAAAAGGTATTAAAGATATTTCAGAGGGAGATGAAAACTTGAAGCAGGAGATAGAAATTAAAGCAGAAGGTAAAGCGGGAAAGTGACGCAGGTTGTATACAACCTGCGTCGACTTAAATCTTATACAGCTACAACGTTTGCAGCTTGAAGACCTTTTTGGCCTTGCTCTACTTCGAAAGACACTTGTTGGCCTTCTTTAAGAGTCTTGAAACCTTCAGAAGCGATAGCACGGAAGTGAACGAATACGTCAGCGCCGCCGTTGTCTTGAGTTAGGAAACCGAAACCTTTCTCTTCGTTAAACCATTTTACTACGCCGTTTGTTTTGTTAGACATGTTGTGTCCCTTATATAAAAATAAAAAATTAATCGCCAAAAGTGCGATGCGCTGAAAGCTTGAATTATTTAATGTATCTATGAAGCTAAGGGAAACACTGAGGATAACAACGAAGCAATACTGAGGGTTTTTCTTTACAACTGGATGTTTCATTTAATAACTCTGAAAACAGAGCGAGGTGATTATTAGTTATCTGAGCTAAGTTGTAAAGCGTTATTTCAATAAAATTTATTTTTCGTTCAATTCGCATCTATTGAGCCCCAGCGAACTGGGGCTCTTGTGCTACGCGCTGAGTCGAAAGAAAACTAACACTCACTCATCCGGTTGCTTAGTTCGAAGGTCGACATAGGGCCAATAGTGATGTCCGACTCGAATCAGTAATGTGGCAGCTGCCAGGGTAAATGCCGCTAAAGACAACCAAACGATCAATACTGCATCGAGCTCCTTCATACCTAAGGTGATGTAACGAGCAATCGCCATCATCGCAATGTAGATTGGGTATCGGACTGGGATCTTACCGTTCATCACAAACTGCTGAACCATCGCCAACACTTCCAAGTAAATAAACATCAGAAGAATATCGGTCAGTTGCACTCGGCGTTCAGAAAAAACGTGCATGAACTCTTCGACCATCGCAAACAAGGTCGCCAGTGTGATCGCCACCAGCAATACCGCTTCCATAATGTGGAACACTTTTAAAAACGGTTTACTAAAAGATTCAGGTAAATGAGAAGACATAGTCACTCTTCAAAAAATAATTAATCCAACCTCTAAAATAGCATGCATCAATATAAGTCGCGCATTCTAAGAGGTGACGAATACAAAAATAGCCCCACATTCACTGCAGAGCCATCTATTGTTTTTTTACTTAACGACTGTTACTTAACGACTGTTGCTTAACGACTGTTGCTTAACAAGCGTTACTTCGCATTAAGCTTATAGCAGAATCAGGTAAGTTAAGAACACCACACACAGTCCGTAGATAAGCGGGTGTACTTCTTTGCGCTTACCCGCGACAACCATAGTGAATGCGTAGCTGATGAAGCCCATCGCCATTCCGTTCGCAGGTGAGAAGCTTAGTACGGTGAACATGATGGTGAAGAAGGCTGCAATACGTGACTCTTTCTTTTCCCAATTAATCTGACCAAGACGGCCCACCATATAGATACCGACCACGACCATCGCTGGCGCAACCATTGCTGCCGAGAAGATAGAGAAGATTGGGTATAGGAAGAGCGAGATTAAGAACAGACCAGCCACCATCACTGCCGCTAACCCCGTTTTTGCACCTTGAGAAGAAGCAATGCCAGACTCAGAGAAAGCAGTAATTGATGTCGTACCAAGAATCGAACCAATCACCGTACCGCCCGCATCAGCAACCAACGCTGACTTCGCGTTTGGCACCTTGCCATCTTTATCGATGATACCCGCATCACGGCCAACGCCCACAATCGTGCTCAGGCCATCAAAGAAATCGACAATCAGGAAGATAAGGACGATGAACAATAGATCGAACATTTTCTCAGGCGTGAAAGCAGAGAAATCAAAAATAGCACCGAAGCTGCCGGCCATGCTTGGCGGCATCGCAACAAACTGATCAGGAATGGGTGCGTTTGAAGTACCCATGAAGAAGTCAGCAAGAATGGTCAATACGATAGCAGAAACGAACGAGATGAACGTCGCTAACTTGATGTCACGAACCATACAGCCTAGTGCGATGAAGATGCTCACGTAAGCGATGACCACTTTTGGATCGGAAATGTCGCCTAAGCCAACCAGTACGAACGGGTTAGAAACAATGATGCCTGCATTCTTAAGGCCTAAAAAAGCAATGAATAAACCAAGAGACACAGTAATCGCCAACTTCAAGTCTTCAGGAATCGACTCAATCATCGACTTACGAATATTGGTTAACGAAAACGCGAGGTACAAGATACCTGACAGGAAAATACCGAACAGCGCCTCATTCCAAAGCACAGCAACTGAACCACTTAATAGCAAACCTTTGAAGAAGCCGTTCATGCTCATACCCGGTGCAAGCATGACTGGGTAATTGCCCCAAATGCCCATGATGAGCGTTGCGATAGCCGCAGCCAATGCCGTTGCAGTAAATACCGCCCCTTTGTCCATACCTGGGATCCCCCCCAAAATGGCCGGGTTAACCGCAAGAATGTAGCTCATCGCCAAGAAAGTAATAAAACCCGCGTACAGTTCAGTGCCAATCGTGGTTTTTCTTTCAGTGATTTTAAACATCGAATCAAGCGAGCCAGAGGTGTTCTGGGCTTTCAGGGTGGAATCGGTACTCACAACAAAACCTTTGCAATAAATTAAGAATTTGGTGATTCAAATGCTGTGAGAATAGAGAGGTCTCTACACTAAAAACTGTAGTCACCAAGGTAGGCTCGGTAGTAGAAACATCTAGTCCATATCACTAGGTATATACAGCATTTAATCGTTTGCGCGGATTGTAAGGATTGAGATTAAAACATCAACATTTTTTGCCTAGATCACATAAAAAAATGAGCGTCGAGGGTCATTACATTTATACCAAACTCAGTCAAAGGATCATTCACTAATAAATAACGATCAAGCCAGTTGTTCTCAATCATCTAAATGTGCTACTCTTCGCCTCCATTTTTCTGACCTAATTTTCACCAGTTGCCTCTATTGGTTTCACTCGCTATTCCTTTATAGATGCAACCATCGGTACAACAATTAAGGTCAGTGCTATCTTTTATAGTGTCGGTTTATCGCCTGCACTTAATCCAACCAACAGTGGAAATATACAGATGGGCAAAGGTACTCTTTACATCGTATCTGCACCTAGTGGCGCAGGTAAGTCGAGCTTGATCTCAGCAATGCTAGAAACCAATCCAACCTACGCAATGAAGGTATCTGTTTCACACACCACTCGCGGTATGCGCCCTGGTGAGGAAAATGGTGTTCACTACCACTTTGTAGAAAAACATCATTTTGAAGACCTTATTAATAAAGGTGAGTTCCTAGAGTACGCTGAAGTATTCGGCAACTACTACGGTACTTCACGCGTTTGGATTGAAGAAAACCTAGACCGCGGTATCGATGTATTTTTAGATATCGACTGGCAAGGTGCTCGTCAGATCCGTAAACAAATGCCTCAATCGAAGAGTGTTTTCATTCTTCCACCATCAAATGGTGAACTTGAGCGTCGTTTGAATGTTCGCGGTCAAGACAGCAACGACGTTATTGCGAAACGCATGAGCGAAGCAAAATCAGAAATTTCTCACTATGCAGAATACGATTATGTGATCGTGAATGATGACTTTGATGCAGCCCTAATGGACTTCAGAGCTATCATTCGTGCGGAACGTTTAAAACAAGATAAGCAAGCAGCAAAATACAGCGGCATGCTTACAGCACTACTGGCGGAATAATCTATAACTGGATTTTCCACTGAGATAAGTATACGGTAAGCTAGTAAGTATCTAGTTAAACTTGTATACTTTCTCGTCATTAAAAATTTATTAGTTAATTACTATTTGGAGTCCTCATGGCACGCGTAACTGTTCAAGACGCTGTTGAAAAAGTTGGCAACCGTTTCGACCTAGTTCTGATTGCGGCTCGCCGCGCACGTCAAATGCAAACTGGCGGTAAAGATTCACTAGTGCCTGAAGAAAACGATAAGCCAACGGTTATCGCCCTTCGCGAAATCGAAGAAAGCCTTATCACTAAAGACGTACTAGACGCTCGTGAGCGTCAAGAGCAACAAGAGCAAGAAGCGGCTGAACTTGCAGCAGTAAGCAGCATTACTCACACTCGTTAGCTCGCAGTCGTTAGCTCACAGCCGCTAAAAGCGTCATTCGAACTAATTAACCTTCCGGGCCTTTAATTTGTATCTATTCGATAGCCTCAAAGACGTTGCCCAAGAATACCTAACAGAGCCTCAAGTTGAGGCTCTGCGTCAATCTTATGTGGTAGCGAGAAACGCCCATGAAGGGCAAACCCGTTCAACGGGTGAACCATACATTATCCACCCTGTAGCGGTTTCAAGAATTCTGGCAGAAATGCGTCTGGATATCGAAACTCTGCAAGCCGCCCTACTCCATGATGTAATTGAAGATACTGAAGTTACAAAAGAGGAGCTAGAAGCTCAATTCGGCACTACCGTTGCTGAACTGGTTGATGGTGTATCTAAGCTGGATAAGCTTAAATTTCGTGATCGCAAAGAAGCGCAAGCTGAGAACTTTCGCAAGATGGTTCTCGCTATGGTGCAAGACATCCGCGTTATCTTGATCAAATTAGCTGACCGCACGCACAACATGCGCACGCTTGGGGCTCTTCGTCCTGACAAAAAGCGTCGTATTGCCCGTGAAACTCTAGAAATCTATTCTCCGCTAGCTCATCGTCTTGGTATTCATAACATCAAGACCGAACTGGAAGAGTTGGGCTTCGAAGCCCTCTACCCTAACCGTTATCGTGTACTTAAAAACGTAGTGAAAGCTGCACGTGGTAACCGTAAGGAAATGATCCAACGTATCCATAACGAAATTGAAGGCCGTCTTGAAGAAGTCGGTTTGCCAGCGCGTGTGCTTGGTCGCGAAAAAAACCTGTTCTCTATCTACAACAAGATGAAAACCAAAGAACAGCGCTTCCACACCATTATGGACATTTATGCTTTTCGCGTCGTTGTGGATACCCCAGATACTTGTTATCGCGCACTTGGTCAGGCTCACAGCCTATACAAGCCACGCCCTGGCCGCATGAAAGATTACATTGCGGTACCAAAAGCCAACGGCTACCAATCTCTGCATACATCAATGATCGGCCCTCATGGGGTGCCCGTTGAGGTTCAAATCCGTACTGAAGATATGGATCAAATGGCAGACAAAGGTGTCGCAGCACATTGGTCTTACAAAGGTAATGGCGCGCGCAGCAGCAACGGGACAACCGCACAGGTTAAAGCACAACGTTGGATGCAGAGCTTACTTGAGCTTCAACAAAGCGCAGGTAACTCATTCGAATTTATTGAAAACGTTAAATCTGATCTGTTCCCAGATGAGATCTTCGTGTTCACGCCGAAGGGTCGCATTGTTGAACTTCCTGCAGGTGCAACCGCGGTCGATTTTGCTTACGCGGTCCATACCGATGTCGGCAACATGTGCGTGGGGGCTCGTGTAGACATGAACCCTTACCCACTCAGCAAGTCGCTGAAGAATGGTCAAACGATTGAGATCATCAGTGCTCCGGGCGCTCGTCCAAATGCAGCATGGCTCAACTACGTTGTGACCTCTCGTGCACGTACTAAGATCCGTCAGGTTCTAAAAACAATGCGCCGCGAAGAGTCGATTACGCTAGGTCGTCGTTTACTTAATCACGCCCTTGGCGAGCGTTCTATTGCCGATATCGGCCAAGAGAATATTGACCATGTATTGTCTGATCTTCGTCTGACCAACATTGAAGACTTACTGACATCAATTGGTCTCGGTGAGTTGATGAGTATCGTGATTGCTCGCCGTCTACTCGGTGATGCGGACGAACTGACTGAAATGGAAAACAGCAGCGGCACACCTAGGAAGAAATTGCCTATCCGTGGTGCTGAAGGTCTACTGCTGACATTCGCTAAATGTTGTCACCCAATTCCAGATGATCACATCATCGCCCATGTCTCTCCAGGTCGTGGTCTTGTGGTCCATCGTGAAACGTGTCCAAACGTTCGTGGTTACCAGAAAGAACCAGATAAATACATGGCGGTTGAATGGTCTGATGGTTATGATCAAGAGTTCATCGCTGAACTTAAAGTTGATCTACAAAACCACCAAGGTGCGCTGGCTGAGTTAACGAATGTTGTCTCAAAAACAGGATCTAACATTCACGCGATTTCAACGGAAGAACGTGATGGACGCTTGTACACTGTGACAATCTTGCTGACCACGAAAGATCGTGTTCATCTGGCAAGTATTATGAAGAAGCTGCGTGTGATGCCACACGCGCTGAAGGTAAGGCGTCGCAAGAACTGATCAAAATAAAGATGAGGGATTCGAGATGGCGAAATGCGAAGAGCAAAAGACTTCGTGACTCACCATCTTGGCTCCACATCTTTTTTAATCTTTTCGAATCCCATTAACTCGCATCCCGTATCTACTCTTATTCCCTTCGAATCCCGTTCACTCTCATCCCTCATCGGCTTCTAAGCTTTATCCTGTACAAAAATCCAGTAAAATGCTTGAATAGATCATCTCTCTTACGTATATGAGCCTTGTTATGTCACAGCTTTTATCTGCTATCCCTCTCAACTCTTTATCTGGAGTCGGCGCTAAAGTCGCAGAGAAACTGGAAAAGGTTGGGCTTAACAACGTACAAGATCTGCTGTTTCACCTCCCTTTACGCTATGAAGATAGAACACGTATCTATCCCATCGTAAAACTGCACGCAGGCCTTTGGGCGGCAGTGCAAGGCAAGGTGATGCACGTCGATACCATTTTTGGTAAACGTAAGATGTTAGCGGTAAAAATCAGTGATGGTAACGGCACCATTACTCTGCGTTTTTTCAACTTTACCGCCGGCATGAAAAATAACTTTGCCGAAGGCAAACAAGTGCATGCTTATGGTGAGATTAAGCGCGGCAATATGGGGCTGGAGATCGTCCACCCGGATTACAAATTCTTTGCCCCAAGGCAGCAACCTGACGTTGAAGCGAACCTGACCCCTGTATACCCAACCACTGAAGGACTAAGACAAGTCACACTGCGCAATCTGACTGAGCAAGCGTTAGAGCTGATCGACAAGGCCGCCGTGAATGAACTTTTGCCTTCAGGTTTATACGATCACCAAATTACCCTCGCCCAAGCACTGCACACCATTCACAGACCACCTCCGGGCATCGACCTAGAGCTGTTTGATGAAGGTAAACACCCTGCGCAGCTGCGCCTGATTATGGAAGAGTTACTGGCTCAAAACCTGTCGATGTTGTCGGTTCGTAGCAAAGGGCAGCAAGACAAAGCGATGCCCTTTCCTCCAGTACATACACTTAAAGACAAGCTATTGGCTCAGCTGCCGTTTTCGCCAACCAATGCTCAAGCACGAGTAACCAAAGAGATCGAAGCTGACCTTGAAAAGCCGCACCCAATGATGCGTTTAGTGCAGGGTGATGTAGGCTCAGGTAAAACCTTAGTCGCTGCACTGGCAGCCGTTCGAGCATTAGAACATGACCAACAAGTAGCGCTGATGGCCCCCACTGAACTGTTAGCCGAACAGCATGCGATCAACTTCGCCAACTGGTTTGAAGCGATGGGCATTCAAGTCGGCTGGCTGGCTGGCAAACTCAAAGGTAAGGCTCGTGAAACTGAGCTGGCGCGTATTGCCAGTGGCGAAGCGCAAATGGTGGTCGGTACGCATGCCCTATTCCAAGAGCATGTCGAGTTCAAAAACCTTGGCTTGGTGATCATTGATGAACAGCACCGATTTGGTGTCCACCAGCGATTAGAGCTGCGTGAGAAAGGCGCTAAGCAAGGCTACTACCCTCACCAGTTGGTAATGACCGCAACCCCCATCCCACGAACACTCGCCATGACCGCCTATGCCGATCTCGAAACTTCGATTATTGATGAATTACCGCCGGGGCGAACGCCCATTCAAACCGTGGCAATTCCTGACACCAAACGGGATGATATTGTCGAACGAGTGAGAAATGCGTGTCTCAATGAGGGCAAGCAGGCCTATTGGGTGTGTACGCTAATTGATGAGTCGGAAGTATTAGAAGCGCAAGCTGCGGCTGATACTGCAGAAGAGCTGCAACGCAAACTACCAGACGTAAAAATTGGTTTGGTGCATGGACGGATGAAGCCAGCCGAGAAGCAAGCAGTGATGCAGGAGTTCAAAGAGAACAAACTGCACCTGTTAGTTGCAACAACCGTGATTGAAGTCGGTGTGGATGTGCCGAATTCGAGCTTAATGATCATCGAAAACCCAGAGCGTCTTGGCCTAGCACAACTCCACCAGCTGCGTGGCCGTGTTGGCCGTGGCTCGGTCGCAAGTCACTGTGTATTGCTGTACCACTCTCCACTGTCTAAAACCGCTCAGAAGCGCTTAGGTGTGCTGCGTGAAAGTAACGATGGCTTTGTGATTGCACAGCGTGACTTAGAGATTCGAGGCCCCGGTGAACTGCTTGGTACCAAACAGACAGGCTTAGCCGACTTCAAGATTGCCGACTTAGTTCGTGACCAGCGACTGATTCCTGAAGTGCAGCGTATTGCGCGTCATATTCACGACAGCTACCCAGAGAATGCCAAAGCGATCATCAACCGTTGGCTGGGCGAGCGTGATGTGTATTCTAAGGCTTAATGAACAAAGTAACGTTAACCCAAAACGTCAAAAGGCTTCCCTCAAGGAAGCCTTTTCGTACTAGTCAGTTCAGCTCTAAGGTTTAACAGGGAAACTGATCTGCGCTTTCAAACCACCTTCACTACGATTGTTCACCACCACTGCGCCTTGGTGCTGGCTGACAATACGTTTGACAATAGCCAAGCCCAAGCCTGTACCTTCACTGCCACGCGCCGTATCGCCACGCGTGAACGGCTCAAACAGCTTGCCGACCTGGTCTTGCGGAATACCCGGCCCATTATCTTCCACCGTTACCCAAGCAAGCTTATTGTCGGCTGTCATTCCCGTCGATACCTTGACCCAACCATGACCATAACGCAGCGCGTTGACCACCAAGTTGCTCACCGCACGCTTCATTTCAATCGGGTTCCCTAAGGTGGGTTTCATTGATTCTGAAATGTCAGTTTCAATCTGTACCTCGTATCCACCCTCAGATATCGCAACTTCACGGGCAATATCATCGATAAACACCGCTTGGAATGAATCTCGGTCGACTGGCTTCAGGTAGTCCATAAACTGACTGATGATCTCGTTACACTCTTCGGTATCACTGATGATCCCTTCTGCTAAGTAACTCTCCTCTGGAGACATCATCTCTGTCGCTAAGCGAATACGCGTTAATGGAGTACGTAAATCGTGGCTGATACCCGCCATCAGCAGCGCTCGATCTTCTTCCAATTCTTGTATTCCTTTCGACATTTGATTAAAGGCTCGAGTGACGGAACGAATCTCTTGTGCACCTTGAACTGGCAATGGTGGGGGAATCTCACCTCGCCCGACACCTTGCGCCGCTTTCTCCAAGGTGATTAATGGTCGGTTCTGTAATCGAATAAACAACCAACCACCTGCAACAATCAACATCGCCATGATCAAGCTATTACGAAAAAGAGGGGCAAAATCTTCCTCTTGCAACTCTGATAGCGGAATACGAATTAAAGAATTAGGTAACTGCGCAATGTCCATCCACAACACATAACTCTCTTTGCCTAACATCAACCGCACTTCCGTCTCAGAGCCGAGTTCTTTGGTCATCTCCTCGCTCATCAGGTCAATCGCCACCGCATGGTAATACTCATCCGCCGCTCCGCTGTCCTTGGCATGAACGGTGACTCCTAGCTGTTCAAGCACACGCTGACGTAGCGGTGCATCAATCTCGATATTCATGTCACTGTCTTGATCCAACACTAGGTTTAACTCATGAGCCAAGATCTTATTAAACTGCTGCAAACTCGGCATCAAAGCATAGTTAAATACGGCGTAGTAAGAAAAAACTTGGCTGGCAACCAGCAAAGTTAACAAGAGCACTATCGACTGGGTAAAGGAGCTACGTATACGCATAGAAGGCCTAAAGTGAGGGATGATAAAGGGACATAATGGGAACTATAGCTGTAATACCAATCACAGTAAGTAAATGATCATAAATAGCGCCGGAAAAAGGCTTGAGAACAAGGCAGCAATTTTTGATAAGTAGTTATTCTACAATCAAAATTTCTAACGAAGTTATCGAGCGTTTTAACAAGCTAGGATGAGCAGTTATTTACTACGATTGGTATCTCTCATTGTGCTGAATACAAAACGGGCCATCACATATCAATGAGATGACCCGTAAATAATAAACTCTGAATCACAGAACCGGTAAAGCCGCTTTTGATCTTATAACGCGAGATTACACCGCTTTACCTTCTGGAACGAAGACATAACCTAGGCCCCACACGGTTTGGATATAACGGGGTTTACTTGGGTCTTCTTCAACAAGGCGACGCAGACGTGAAATCTGAACATCAATAGAACGTTCCATCGCGGCATATTCACGGCCACGTGCCATGTTCATTAGCTTATCGCGAGACATTGGCTCACGAGCGTTGGTCACAAGTGACTTCAACACAGCAAACTCACCAGAAGTCAGTGGCATTGGCTCATCACCGCGGAACATTTCACGCGTACCTAGGTTCAGGCGGAACTCACCAAATTCAACCACAGACTCTTCCGTGCTTGGTGCGCCCGGTGCTTCAATCACTTGGCGGCGCATTACCGCTTTAATACGAGCCAAAAGCTCACGCGGGTTAAATGGTTTCGGCAGGTAGTCATCGGCTCCCACTTCCAAACCCACAATACGGTCGACCTCATCACCCTTTGCTGTCAGCATTAAAATAGGCAGTGAGTTATTTGCGTTGCGTAGACGACGACAGATCGAGAGGCCATCTTCGCCCGGCATCATTAAATCCAATACCATCAAGTGAAAATTTTCACGGGTTAACAGGCGGTCCATCTGCTCACTGTTTGCCACGCTACGCACTTGAAAGCCCTGCTCAGACAGATAGCGTTCCAACAATGCACGTAAGCGAGCATCGTCATCGACCACTAAAATTTTGTAGTTTTCTTGCATGTAATGGTTCCACCTATTAAAGCTCAAACCGTAGGTTAAGCATTTTTGGTAAATTGTATAAGACATTAAAAATGTAACATTATTGGGGAAAAAGTCGCCTAAATAATTGTTAACGTATGTTGCCTTTCTATATATTCTATCTTAGAACATCATTTCATTAAGTCCGATTTATGAAAACCAAACTTATCACCCGAGAAGGTTATAACAAGCTCAAAGCAGAACATGACCATTTATGGCACGAAAAACGTCCAGAAATCACAAAAATAGTCACTTGGGCTGCAAGCCTTGGAGATCGTTCGGAAAACGCAGATTATACGTTCAATAAGCGTTTGCTTCGTCAGATTGATCGTCGAGTGCGTTTCTTACGCAAATTCCTACCTGATGTCACTATCGTTGATTACTCTCCGCAGCAAGAAGGTAAAGTGTTTTTCGGTGCTTGGGTCGAAATTGAGAATGATGAGGGGGACATTAAAAAGTTTCGAATTGTCGGCCCAGAGGAGATCTATGGCGATGCTAAAGGCTATATCTCTATCGACTCACCAATGGCTAGAGCTCTGCTGAAGAAAGAAGTGGATGATGAGTTTACGGTAAAAACACCGGAAGGCGACAAAGAGTGGTTCATTAACTCGATTCACTATTAATAAACCGAATAAGCGTGACCTATCGATTTGTTATTAGCGTGGCTTTCGGCGTGTGTCGCTAGGCGAATGTTGAAAGCTGCGTTTGTAGGCACGAGAAAAACTCGATAGCTGAGAAAAGCCAACCTCGGCCGCGAGTTCAGTCATTGGCATGTTGCTGTTGCGAAGTAAAAGCTGTGCTTTTTGCATGCGTCGCTGCATGACATATTTTTGCGGTGTCACCCCAAACTGTTTTTGGCATAAACAGTAAAAGTGGCTCTCACTCAAATGCATTGCGTGGGCAAGCTGAGCATTCGTTAACGCAGTCGCGATGTGTTGGTCGATGTAAGCATTTAAGTAACTCGTTTCTAAACGGCGGTGAGGTGAAGGCGTGGTAGATGATGCAGACATTTGGCCTAATTGCGTTAAAAACAACGACACTAACTGGCAGTTTATCTGTGGTGACATCGTATCTTGCCGAACTTTCTGAGCGGCAAAGTCCAATAATATCTGGCTTTCGGCCCCTAAATCTAAAAAGTAAGGCTGCTGAAATATCGATTCCTGTAATGACAAATTACACGCTTGCTCTAGAGCTTGGATGTAAGGATCGGCAGGTGCTAAGTCAATGACCAATAACTCACTGTCTTCACTTAGGCCATTATAAAAATGCGGTGCGTTATTGGGGATGACCGCCACCGTACCGTGACCTATTTGCCCACTTTCACGTTCAAACTCACACGCCATGGTACCTCGCCAACCTAGCAGTACTTGAGCATAGCTGTGTAGGTGCTGACCCTGGCGTCTAGCAATAACATTTCGTCTGATCTGAGTTTGATTCACCGTATCTTTCCTACGTTTATCTGTGTGCTTAGTTTTCCCACTGTAGTGCTTCCTTCCCCAAAATCTTTCACTTTCGGAGTCTGAGTTAAATACCACAGAGTCTCAGGCAAATGTTCATCTCTTTTAACAGATAACATAACAATATATTAACAGGGAAGGAAGAATGACATGCAACTTAACCAACAACAGGTTCACAACGCACTACCGTGGCTACCTTTAGTCGACGCGCTAAAGGATATTTTCACTCGCGATGTAACGGCACCGATTCGTCATCACCACACCATGAATGTACCGCAAGATCCTAGCGCGACTTTGCTATTAATGCCGGCATGGATTGAAGGTGAGTATTTGGGAGTGAAACAGGTCAATGTATTTCCGGGCAACTCTGCTCGTAATCAACCAGGGCTCAGCAGCCATTATCTACTTAGCTGTGGTAAAACAGGAAAAATGTTAGCTCAGATTGATGGGAACGAACTAACGGCACGCAGAACCGCGGCCGCTTCAGCATTAGCTTCTCATTATCTATCACGTGAAACGGCGAGCAAAATGCTGATGGTTGGAGCTGGAAGAGTGGCACGACGTTTAGTCCCAGCCCATATGAGTGTACGCCCAATCAAGACCGTTCATGTGTGGGATATTAATCAGTCCGCTGCTGAGCAATTAGCAACAGAACTACGCGATGAAGGAGTGGACGCTGTTGCCTGCCCAAATGATCAACTGGAAGCGATAGCAAGAGACGCTGATCTGATTAGTTGTGCAACGCTTTCAACGGCCCCAATCATTAAAGGTGAGTGGCTTAAACCCGGTGCGCATTTAGACTTAGTAGGAAGCTTTACCCCTACGATGCGTGAAACCAACAATGAAGCGCTAAAACGAGCCAATGTTTTTGTGGATGTGAAAGCAGCTGCACTGGTTGAGACGGGCGAGTTGATCATGCCTATCCGTGATGGCGCGATTACCGAAGAGAGTATCTTAGCCGATTTCTCAACCTTGTGCAGTGGTCAACATGCGGGGCGTGCAGGCCTTGACGATCCTGAAGCCGCAATCACTCTTTTCAAATCGGTCGGTGATTCTCGTGAAGATCTGGCTGGCGCGATTCTGGCTTACCAGTCAGTACAGAGCATTTAAATGGTAATAAGGCCGACGTGTACTTGGCCTTTTATTTTGCTGTCGCCTGTTTATCCACTAGCAGGATTTCCATACGCGGCGCACCTTGCTTGGTGTGGTTCTCGTGACTTTATTTGGAAAAATACCTATGACTAAAAAGAATTCAGATTATACGACGCCACCACCATTAGGCTTGGCGATCGTACCGATTATTCTCACCATTGCGCTGTTAGCGACACAAATTTTTTATTATGACGACTTCACCCCCCATATTGCGCTGGCCATTGGCTTCGCTATTACCGCGCTGGTTGGTTGGTATCAAGGGCTTCGGTGGCAGGACATAGAGTCCGGTGCATTTCGTGTTTTACACGTGGCGATGCCTTCAATAGCAACCCTTATTGTTGTGGGTATGCTAGTCAGCACTTGGATTGCCAGTGGTACGGTACCGACGCTGATCTATTACGGTTTAGTGTTAATCGAACCTGAATGGTTTCTGGCTGCCACAATGTTATTGTGCTCTGTCGTTTCCCTTTCTATTGGTTCGAGTTGGACCACTGTCGGTACGGTGGGCCTTGCCTTAGTGGGTATTGGTTTTGCTTTTGGTATCCCAGTCTACTGGACGGCGGGAGCCGTTGTATCTGGTGCTTTTTTTGGCGATAAAATCTCACCATTGTCTGATACGACCAACCTTGCCGCCGCTGTGACAGAAACTAATGTGTTCGCTCATATTCGCAACATGATGCCGACCACCATTCCAGCCATGCTAATTGCTTTAACGCTGTACTCCATTCTTGGTGGCGTGGTGATGAGCGATACGACATCAGGCGCTCAGCAGCTACAAGAAATCACCGCTATTCAATCGGGTTTGGAGAGTCATTTCTCTCTTGGTTTTCTTCCTTTGCTGCCACTTTTGGTGGTGATGGTGCTCGCTTTTTACAAAATAGCGCCGATCCCTGCCCTGTTTACAGGCTTTGTTTTCGGTGCCGGTGTGGCGGTGCATAATTATGATTACAACCTGAATGACATTCTGACATTTGCCCACAGTGGATACAAAATAGAGACAGGATCTGCAGCGCTGGATAATTTGTTGAATCGTGGTGGCGTCACATCCATGACCTGGGTGATTACCTTAATGATGTTTGCGTTGGCATTTGGTGGCGCGCTGGAGCGTACCGGATGTTTGGAGTCTGTCGTCAATGCAATAATGAAGTCCACTCGAGGTTTCAGAGGGTTACAAACCAATGCCATCCTCACTTCGGTAGCGACCAACGCCGTATCGGGTGATGTGTACCTCTCTATCGCGTTACCTGGCCGTATGTTTGGACCGCAATACGACAAACTCGGTTATAGCAGACTAAATCTATCCAGAGCGATTGAAGAAGGAGGCACATTAGTCTCGCCCTTGATCCCTTGGAATGCGGGTGGCGCATTTGTGATGGGAACATTAGGGCTGGTTGTCACTCCCGGTGATTACAGTGCCTTGCTATACGCACCATTGGCATTTGCTTGTTGGTTGTCACCCACTATCGGCATTATTTACGCTCAAACAGGGTGGTTCTCAAAGCGCACCGAGAAAAACGAAGCGACCAATAATGAGGTGGTTTCAGCCACCAGTGGCAGCCCCCACTGATCCATATAACACACGATTCTTTCGCTAAGCCAGTAGGTAAAACATGACACAATCCGCTATACACACACCGAATGAAGTTCAGTCCACTGTTGCAGTAATTGGTGCTGGAGTCATTGGCCTTTGTACAGCCCTAAAAGCGCAGCGCCATGGCTATCACGTCACACTGTTTGATAAGGGACTGCCGGGTAAAGGGGCTTCGTTTGGCAATGCGGGTTACTTAGCCACAGAATTGATGGATCCTTTGGCAACGAAAAAGATATTGTCTTCTGCGCCAAAAATGTGGATAGACCCAAAAGGTCCGCTGGCACTACCGTGGCAGTATCTACCCAAGGCGATCCCTTGGTTAGCACGCTTTGTTCGGTCAGCCTCTTCTTCAAAAGTTGAGGCAAGCCGAAAAGCGCTCTATCAACTCAATCAAGCAGCCGTTCCCGCTTGGCAGCGCTGCTTAGCCGATATTGGAGCCCAAGAACATCTCGTACCGTCAGGTTATTTATTGGTATGGGAATCAGCAAGCAAATTAGAAGAGGCAAAAGCGCATGCTGCTTACCTTGCACAGTGGGAAATAGAAAGCGTCTTATTGCAAGGAGCACAACTGAGGGAAAAAGAACCAGGGCTGGCTGAGACGGTCAGTCATGCTCTGTTTTTTCCCAATGCTTGCCGAGTTAAAGACCCTTACCTCCTATCAAAACATTTATTTGCGGTTTTTCAGGCCCGCGGGGGATGCTTTGAACAAGCTGAAGTAGACAAAATTCACCCACAAGGTAATTCCGTGAGAGTGGTCACCACGGATTTGCATGTGTTTGAGCATACGATACTTTGTACGGGAGCGTGGGGGAAACCATTACTACAACAAGTGGGCATTTCCGTTCCACTCGAAGCTGAGCGTGGGTATCACTTGACGATAGATACAACGGACTTGGATACAACGGATTTGAAATCTAAGCCACTCAAACATCCGATTGGCTCAGCAGAGCGTAAATTTGTTATGAGCCCATTGGCGTCTGGTTTAAGGGTCGTGGGGATAACAGAAATAGGAGGCTTGCGTTTACCAGCGTTTACTCACAGGTTTCATGTGCTACGTCATCACAGCAGGCAACTGCTGCCGTTATTGAACAATTCGGCGTTGCCAGTGAGTGAATGGATGGGACACAGGCCCACGATTGCCGATTCACTGCCGGTGATAGATCGACACCCACATCATCCACAATTATTGTTTGCTTTTGGCCATCAGCACTTAGGATTGACTCAAGCCGCTATTAGCGCGGAGTTGGTGATCAGCTTGTTGCGTAAAACAGAGCCTGAGTTTGATGTTGCTCCGTATAGGGTGGATAGGTTTTAAGCCTTACCGATTGCCGTTAGCCACCCATTGAAACCCAATCTTTAACAGGCCGAGAGAGGCGGATTTTTTCCGCTTCACATATCGCTTCATGCTTACACATCATTGACATATCACCGCTTGCTTGCGCTACTTTACTCCGTAGAATAGGGCCATCAACATCAAACTAGAGATTCATCGGATGAGCCAAGCTATCTGTCGACTGATCGCTGAAGAACTGAATGTTCGTTCAGAGCAAGTCACCGCCGCAGTAAACCTAATTGACGACGGTAACACCGTTCCCTTTATTGCCCGTTACCGTAAAGAAGTGACGGGAGGCTTAGACGATACCCAACTACGTAACCTTGATAGTCGCCTTTCTTACCTTCGTGAACTTGATGATCGTCGCCAAACGATTCTTAAGTCGATTCAAGACCAAGGTAAACTCACGCCAGAGTTAGAGCGTGATATCACTCAAGCCGACAGCAAGACGCGCCTAGAAGATCTGTATCTACCGTACAAACCAAAGCGTCGCACTAAAGGTCAGATCGCCATTGAAGCAGGCTTAGAGCCACTCGCCGATACGTTATGGAATGAACCACAGCACGATCCTGAAACCGAAGCCGCCAACTTCATCAGCAACGACAAAGGCATTGCCGACATCAAAGCAGCACTCGATGGCGCACGTGCGATCATCATGGAGCGCATTGCAGAAGACGCAAACCTGCTTGAGAAAATTCGCCAACACCTAAACCGCAATGCAGAGCTTTGCGCTCGTGTTGTGACTGGTAAAGAGAACGAAGGTGAGAAGTTCAAAGACTACTTCGAGCATAACGAAGCTCTGAGCAAAGTACCATCTCACCGTGCGCTTGCGATGTTACGTGGCCGCAATGAAGGCTTCCTAACGCTGGCGATGAATGCAGACCCAAAGCAAGAAGAAGGTGTTCGTGGTTCATACTGCGAAAACATTATCTCTGATCACTACGGCATTACCCTAAGCAGTGCACCTGCGGATGCTTGGCGTAAGCAAGTGATCAGCTGGGCATGGCGCATCAAGGTGTCTATGCACATGGAAACCGAATTGATGGGCGCGATGAAAGAGCGCGCAGAGATCGAAGCGATTGAAGTATTTGCGACCAACTTGAAAGACTTGTTGATGGCGGCGCCTGCTGGCCCTCGAGCAACTTTGGGTTTGGATCCGGGTTTACGTACCGGTTCGAAAATCGCCGTTGTCGATTCAACCGGTAAGGTTCTCGCGACAGAAACCATTTACCCTCATCCGCCACAAAAGCAATACGACAAGTCTGCACACGTGGTTGAGCAGATGGTTCGCCAATTCAATGTTGATTTGATTGCGATTGGTAATGGTACCGCTTCACGCGAAACCGACAGTTTTGTGGCTGACGTAATTAAGCGCGGCAATCTAAAAGCGCAAAAAATCATTGTTAGTGAAGCGGGCGCATCGGTGTATTCTGCGTCTGAATTAGCAGCAAAAGAATTCCCGAACATGGATGTATCGATCCGTGGTGCGGTGTCTATCGCTCGTCGTCTACAAGATCCACTGGCAGAGCTGGTGAAGATTGACCCTAAATCGATCGGTGTGGGCCAATACCAGCACGACGTTAGCCAAACCATGCTCGCTAAACGCCTAGATGCGATTGTCGAAGACTGTGTAAACGCCGTGGGTGTTGATGTGAATACCGCGTCTGCCGCACTGCTGACTCGCGTCGCTGGTCTGTCTAACACCATCGCACAGAACATCGTGGATTTCCGTGATGAGAATGGTCGCTTCGAAGCGCGTACCACATTGAAAAAAGTCGCTCGTTTGGGGCCAAAAGCCTTTGAACAGTGTGCCGGCTTCCTACGTATCATGAATGGCAAGAACCCGCTGGATGCTTCATCGGTTCACCCAGAAGCTTACCCCGTGGTGAAAACCATCGCTGAGAAAAACCACAAAGACATCAAGTCTCTGGTGGGCAATACAGATTTCCTACGAGGTTTACATGCGATTGATTACACCAACGAAAGCTTTGGTGTACCAACCGTAACCGACATCATTAAAGAGCTGGATAAACCGGGCCGAGATCCTCGCCCTGAGTTCAAAACAGCAACCTTCGCTGATGGCGTAAACAGCGTTTCAGATCTAGAGCCGGGCATGATTCTAGAAGGTGTGGTTTCAAACGTGGCCAACTTTGGTGCCTTCGTTGATATTGGTGTTCACCAAGACGGCTTGGTGCATATCTCTGCGCTCACCGATCGCTTTGTTTCAGACCCACGAGAAGTGGTTAAAGCCGGTGACATCGTCAAGGTGAAGGTGATGGAAGTCGATGTTCAACGTAAGCGTATTGCACTAAGTATGCGCATGAAAGATGAGCCAGGCCAAGACAACCGAGCACAACGTTCAAGTGCGCCTCGTACGCAAAACCGCCCGAATCAAAATTCACAAGGTGGACAGCGCCGTCGTGAGGAACCGCAACAAAACGCGGCGATGGGCGGTGCTTTCGCTGCTGCCTTTGCGAAAGCGAAGAAATAAGGTGCGCTAAAGCGAATAATCGGCGACTAACGAGTCAGTTTTCATCTTCAACAAAACTGACGTGCTAAAACAGAAAACCTGCACCCCTAAGGGTATGCAGGTTTTTTATTATGTGTTCAAAAAAGACATCAAAGCTTAGCTGTATTCTACGTCTTTTATACTCAAAATAATTGGAGTTGCTGCGAGGCAACAAGTATGAAGAGTATAATCACAATACAACCAACACTTCCGATGGAGCATGAGGCGCAACAGCATGACCATAATGATATTTTATGACCTTACGTCGTTTCTCCATCTGCCCTTCCTGAATCGCCGCACCTAAAACATGCTTTGGCAGGCGGAAACGCATGGTATAGCCTTTGCCTTGGTCAGCACTGTATGTTCTCAGTGCCAATAAGCTGAATAACCGCTCAAAAGGATCTTGAGGTTCTTCATGGCTAATCGAATTGGCCTCTGACTCGTTTTCCATTTCATAACCAGGATGGTCTGAAGGATCCCAAGCTGACTGCTGCCTTCGCTTATCGTCCGGTTTTACCTTTCGTTCTGCATTGGTTTTGGCCAATGCTACTGCGGGAGCGACGGGTACTCGAACTCTATTATCACGCGCAACTTGCTCTGTTTGCACATTAACGGATGGGGCAATTAGTGGCACACTCACTGCAGTTGCAGGTGACACAATCATCGCGAACTCTCCTCAAGAATCGCCCATCGCTATTGCTAGTTTGCCGCGAGCATCATCTTCAACAACTCAACGCTCACAAACATAGCCCCTCTAGTTCAAATCCATACCGCGAATACAACCACATTGGCCTAATTCATATGAACTACTCTAGGGGTAGTCTATATATCGACCAAGTTATTTATTAATTTAGCAGTTATTTTTGAGCGAAGCTGACCAGTTCACTACAAAAGGCATCCGCTTCTGTCATAAATGGCGCATGCGAAGACTGAGTAAAGATGTATTGCTCGGTATGAGGCAAGGCTGTGCCCAGGTCTTTGGCGACCTTGATTGGCACCAATCCATCTAATCGACCGTATAAGCGCAACATAGGCACTGAAATCTCAGGTAACTGGTCACGGAGGTCCACATCTGACAACATTTTCAAACCAGCTAACAACGACTTAGGGTTAGGCAGTGGACGGGACAACACCGCTTGCTTGAGCTGTTTTACATCTTGCCTTGCAGAAGGGCTCCCCATGGCTTGCAATGCCATAAAGCGTTCAATAGTAGTTTGAAAGTCTTCAACTAACTGCTCGGTAAAAGCCGTTAATACGTTGGGTTGAATACCTCGCCATAGTACAGGTTCTTTTGCAGCAGCAAATTTCGGCGAACTCGCGACCGTCACCAGTTTGCTTACGTAATCAGAGTGATGCAAAGCCATATGTGTCGCGACCAAACCACCGAGCGACCAACCAACCCAAATCGCTTGTTTTGGTGCGTCGACCATCAGTTGGTGAGCAATTTCTTCAAGGTTTTGAGCATGGCAATGCGCGCTGTGTCCATACCCCGGAAGATCCACAACGTGAACTCGGAAATTAGCCTCTAAAGCATCCACGGTTTGCTGCCATACCGCCCCATTCATTCCCCAACCGTGAACCAAGACCAAATCCGTTCCTTGCCCGGATACATGCCAATACAACGCGTCACTCATTCTCAATATTCCCTACTTTTTCCATCAGCAATAACCTGCATTTTTCACTATGGTGAGTAAAAGGAACACCATAACCCAAAAGCATCACAAGCTATGTTATCCGATTGGCTACAAAAACACACACCGCGCCTGGTCACATCACAATGCCACCTGTGCAAACTAGACAAACTCCCCAGCGATACTCATCCTCGGTGGTGCCAGACTTGCCTCGGTCTCTTTTGCCAACAGCCACGCTGCCAGCAATGTGGCTTGAAAACCTTAACTAGCGTCGAGCAATGTGGTCAATGTCTATCGAATCCACCACCTTGGCATCGTCTCTATTGTGTGGGTGACTACGTCTTTCCAACAGCACACTATATCCAACAGATGAAATACGCCGATAAATTTTGGTTTGCGCGCGATCTATCAAAACTGTTAGCGCCACGTATTGAACACCCAGCGCCATTGATAACCAGTGTGCCTCTACATTGGGGACGGTATATTCACAGGGGCTTTAACCAGAGTCAGTTATTAGCCCATTACGCAGCCCAAGAGTTGGACGTCAAAAGCGCGGTTTTATTTCGTCGTTCTCGTTCAACGGTTTCGCAGCAAGGATTAACCAAGTCCGCAAGGCAGATCAATCTAAAAAACGCTTTCACGCTGCGCAATATGCATTTTTCAACGAACAATTATGCTCACGTCGCGATAATTGATGATGTTGTAACCACAGGCAGCACTGTGTATCAATTATGCCAATTACTACTTGAAGTGGGCGTGAAAAGGATTGATATTTACTGCATCTGCCGCACTCCTGAGCCCTCTGGATAACAGCTGTGGCTCGCTACTTGTACAGCAATCCAACAAAAAAGGGCTGAATTACAAATCTGACAGGGGTAGAATGGCGCTAATAACCTACAAATCTACTCAGGTATTCGTCGTGTCAAATATTACTATTACAGAAACAGCTCAAACTCACTTTGCCAATCTGCTGTCACAGCAGCCTGAAGGTACAAACATTCGTGTGTTCGTGGTAAATCCAGGCACACAAAACGCTGAGTGTGGTGTTTCTTACTGCCCAACAGATGCTATCGAAGCGTCTGACACTAAACTGTCTTTCGACGCTTTCTCTGCGTACGTAGATGAGCTAAGCCTACCATTCCTAGACGAAGCTGAGATCGACTTCGTAACAGACAAAATGGGCTCTCAACTAACGCTTAAAGCGCCAAACGCAAAAATGCGTAAAGTATCAGATGATGCGTCTCTTACTGAACGTGTTGAATACGCCATTCAAACACAGGTTAACCCGCAACTGGCTGGTCACGGTGGCCACGTTAGCTTGGTAGAAATCACTGAAGATGGTGCGGCTATCGTTGCATTCGGTGGCGGTTGTAACGGTTGTTCTATGGTTGATGTCACCCTAAAAGAAGGCATCGAGAAAGAACTTCTTCAACAATTTGAAGGTGAACTAACGGCGGTTCGTGACGCAACAGAACACGATCGTGGTGAGCACTCTTACTACTAATCACTGATTCAGCGTTCGTAACGGATAAAAAGGTTGATGCACCAGCATCAACCTTTTTTTGTTTTGTAAAGGTAGAGAACGCCTGTCTGTTGCCATTCAAAATGCCACTTTTCAATCAACTCACTGAGCCGTAGAAACCCGATTCCACTTTGATTTAAACAATAGCAGTGATCGCAATCGGTTCCTGTTCAATAATTCTAGGATATGAAAGCTCGCCTCTAGGAACTCAGCGTCATTTCCCCTATATTAGAATGACTTTCTACGAAAAATCCAATGAGTTAAGGAGTGGGCGCATGACAAAAAGGACCAAGCCGGAAATATTGGCTCAGCAAACTGTCGCTCAGTCAAAACTGTTCTCTATAGAGTCGCTCGATTTACGCTTTTCAAACGGTGAAGAGCGCACGTACGAACGCATGAAGCCCAGTGGCCGCAATGCCGTAATGATGGTTCCAATTACTGAACACGGCGATATTCTGTTAGTGCGTGAATACGCAGCAGGGACCGAACGCTATGAACTTGGCTTCCCTAAAGGACTCATTGATGCTGGTGAACAACCTGCTGAAGCCGCCGTTCGAGAGCTGAAAGAAGAGATCGGCTATGGTGCCAACAGACTCACTCCACTCAAAGAGGTTATCCTCGCGCCCTCTTATTTCTCTAGCAAAATGACACTATTCATTGCAGAAGAACTATACCCAGAGAAACTCGAAGGGGATGAACCAGAGCCACTAGATGTCGTGCGATGGCCGCTCTCGCAAGCCGAAGAGCTGCTAACACACCTCGACTTCTGCGAGGCTCGATCTATTACTGCCCTACTATTAGCCCTTCGAGTCTTAAATAACAATTAGAACAAACGATCGCACTCGAAGACCAAACAAGCTCGATCGAAGAGTAAGAGAACATTTATGCCAATAACAAAAGATTTTTCTCACCTCCTTCCCTCTGTCATTGAGATTGCTCGTTCTGCTGGACAGCTCATCTTAGAGATATACGAGAAGAAAGATTACGAAGAGTTCACCAAAAGCGATGACACACCGGTCACCAGTGCCGACCTTGCAGCGCATAAACTGATCTCGAAAAAACTCAGTGAACTCACCCCTGACATTCCCGTGTTATCTGAAGAAGCTGCAGACATCAGCCTAGAGCAACGTTCTCAATGGGATCGCTACTGGTTGGTTGATCCACTAGATGGAACTCAGGAGTTCATCGCAAGAAGTGGCGACTTCGCGACAATCATCGCCCTAATTGAGCATAATAAACCCGTAATGGGGGTGGTGTATGCGCCTGTTTCCGGTGTGAGTTATTACGCTTACAGTGGCAAAGGGGCTTGGAAGATCCCAGACCTTAACGACAGCGTTAAAATCAAAACGCATCGTCATGAACTGCCAAACCAATCCATCGCAATGGCAATCAGTCGCCGCCAAGATATCAATCGCATCACTAGCCGTATGAACTCAGCTTGGAATTATGATTTGGTTCCGCTAGGTTCAGCCGCGCTTAAAGCCTGCTTAGTAGCAGAAGGGGCGGTGGATTGTTATCTCAGACTTGGACCAACGGGCGAGTGGGATACCGCAGGGACACAGTGTATTGTTGAAGAGGCTGGCGGTCGTATTTTGAGTACACAGTTAGAGCCGCTTTCTTACAATGAAAGAGAGACGCTTGAGAACCCGAATTTCATCGTGCTTGGTGATGCAGACTTACCATGGCCCGAGATCTTACAAGGTAAAGACTAAATCGCGTAGTGCCATGACAATCTGATATTCAAATAAAATGGGCACCTCAGTGAGGTGCCCATTTTTTATATCTCGTTTTTTGATAACCAACGGATGCTAGCTCAGAAGTAGATACCGGGCTAAAAACGACCTTGGTAGGTAAATTGGTATTTCCCTTGGTTATCAGGGTTGCCTAACCACTTAAGCTGGCTCTGCATCGCAGGCGGAAACTCAGCACCCGGTTTAAACCATGCCGATGAGGTGTAGCTTTGATTCGGCGTTACGCTCGCAGAAAATTCGCTGCCCACTTGTGGGCTACTCTGTATTCCCTTGGCTGAAATGGCGTTATCTTGACAGCTAATATCCGCAATCACAGGGCCTAGGTCTAACGAACCAACAGGGGAATCCACTGCCGCACCAGACCATGCCACTGTACCTTCGCCCGATTGACACCAAGGCAGAGCATGAGCCGCGTGCTTGATCGTCAATTCAACTTGTCCACCAATCGAAACAGGCACTGGGATGGTTGGGGCATATTTCATCACGTTCATAGCAGGCATTGAAGCCACTAAGTTTTCCGCATATGCACCACTCATGCTATACCCAATATGCCCTTTACCTGACAAGTTCATGTCGCTGTTACGGCCAAAACGCACGGCGAGCTCTGCTTTAGCTTGGAATAATTTAGAGAACTGGAAATCCCACTGCACTGCTCCGTAATTGACTCGCTGCCACACAATATTGTTGGCGCGACCCTGCCAAACTGTACCTTCAACACCTTCGATACTCAGACCGCGTACAGCAGGTGCATGCTTAAGAGCAAAAGATGCCGGTAAGTGCAGCAACAGGCTGACAGAGAAAAAGACAATAAAGGTGCCACTGAATAGCAGGCCATATTTAAGAGATAAACCGCGTTTCACATTAACCTCGTTTAAACTGTAGTCGGTTGACGTCAATAACCCCAGGGTTATCGGAGCGATCAATATCCATAAATTCAACCTCAACACCCTGTTTTTCTTTCAGGTATGTCAGCCAGTCAACGAACTTATTAAAAGGCACAGGTTTTACCCACACTTGCAGCATCTCGCCACGCGGTTGCACTCGAATCAACTCAATCTTAAAACGACGCATAGAAGCGGGCACAGATTGATTCAAAGGCTGACTAGCACTAATGCCTGCGCTGCCTCGCAACTCAACAACTTCATTGGCTTTATTGGTTACCCAAGCTAAGAGTTGTTTCTCACTTTGAATACGACTTTGCGCCAGTCCAGCTCGCTGACTAAGTGGCTGTATTAATCCCCAATAAACGACACCCACCACCAATAAAATTGAACAGCCAATGACCAGGCGCTGTTCTCTTTGACTTATTGAGGTCCACCACGCTTGGAGTGGTTCAATCATATTTTTCATCACTGATCTCCTTGCGCGGTTACTGACGTGGTTTAAGAGTAAAGCTGCCAAATACGGCATCGCCATTACGGTTTAATGGCCCTTGTTCCACAGCAAACTTCTCATCGAGCTTCATTCTAGCGGTCTCAAAATGTTGAAAGTTCGAACTTTTAGCCTGTAGTCGAATTTCAGAACGGTTACCATCGTAGCGAATGCTTTCAACTTCGATTGACTTCACTTGACCTAGCGTTTCTGGCAATAAAGCTAACCACCCTAACAAGGAATCGTTAGCACCGGATCCACCATATTTCTTAGCTTCGTCGCTCATCTGACGCTTAAGGTAACTCACGGTCGGAATGCGTTGTTTTCCTGGGAGCACGGATCTAAAAATACGTTCACTCTCCATTCGGTAAGCTTGAGCTTGCGCTTCATACTGCTGAACCTTCAGCACCTGCTGAGACACAATCACGGCCACCAGCAAACAAGCGGCAATCGCTACTTTTTGCCATACGCGCCAATATTTACTGAAGGAAGATTTGGTTTTAAAGGTACCAGTCAGTAAATTCACACTGCTCATGATCGCTTGTTGGCTCAATAAAGACATCACCAATTCCGCAGGCTTCGCTTGCCACTTCACACCACTTTGTTGCTGAACGTCGTCGCTCGGCATCGCGGTGTAACTGAAGATAGTCGCGGGCTGCTCTTCGTCATCAACGACAACCCAGTCACTCTGCAAGAACATCGGGAGCCATGCTTCGCTGATCGATACCGCTTGATAGTTACCTTGGCGTAAAAGCCAATATTGATCAATCTGCAACGCACTGATGCCCTGCTCTTCCAAAGGTACAGCTAACGCATCCGGCAGCACTTTACGAAAGACAATACCGGCTTCGCGAAACTTATCTAAAGCTTGTTTCAACCATTTGCGTTCGACACCGCATACTGTGGCATGGGTGGCGTCTTTATGTAGAATGGTGAGATGTAAATCTTCGATATCTTGCGCCACTTCGTCTTCTAACAAAAACGGCAGCATAGAATCGAACTGGCGAGCAGCACCTTTCGGGATTTCAACGCGCTTTATCAAGCATTCGCTTCCCGGTAATAAAGCGATACAGCTGCGCTTTTCAGCGTAAGGCGTTAACTCATCAAGCTGCTCCCAGCTAGACAGTTCACCGCTTGCTATCACTTCTTGTTGGCTTGTCGACCAAACTAACCACTGCACAGGGCTTTGTGGTTCGCTACTCAGTCGAACGGTCAGAAACTCGCTCACTGATTCCTCCAAAACGACGGCGTACTACCGTCACTGTTTCTCGATTACTACTATAGAAAAGCGTTCGTATACGTACACGTGACTGCTCAACTAATACCTCTGCATCTAGCTCAAAATAAGCGCTATCTACAGTTAAATATCCTTTCGCTTTCTTGCTGACTTCTGCACTCACACCAACAATGGCAGGCTCAGCCATAAAAGCATCCACCGTATTCCAGCCATCAAATGGTCGCTTGTCTAGCAGTTGTTTTGCATCCGATGCGCTTAAGCCCGGAGCAAACATCGCTTCCAATAAAGGCGCTTGCTTTTCCGTGAGTGTGTTTACATTCAAGCGGAAATCATCGGTTGGCAGAGCGCAAACAAATGGGCGAAGCTTATTCATCACCTCACCCGTAACCTGGTAAACCGCTCGTAACTCGGATTCATCGGCCATTAAGCCATTAGCCGCCAAATAAGAGGGCTTCATCGCCTCATAAGTACTGTCTTCTACGCCTACCGTAGAAGTGGTTCTGGTATCTGCATCGACAAACTCCCAACTTGAGTTTGCGATCACCTCAGCCTGATAAGGTTCAATATCTTGGTTTTCCAACAAGGTTTGCCAAACCGTCACTAAATAGGGTGTTTGGTTGCTTGAAGTCGCCGTTACCCCAGCCAAAGCATTGAGATTAAAACACGCTTGGGCATCGACAATGCGACCCGATACTTGTCCATAATCCAATGGGTATACCTGTTCTTCCAGTGCCCATGGCTGACTTAGATTCACGGTATCACTGTCTTTATAGCTTTGACTAATCCCGTCTTGTACTAGTGCTTCCACACCAATGCTATACCAATAGGCCTGTTGGTAATTTAACTGATTACCAACACGTTTGAATTGTGTAAACAAACGCTCCGACATGCTGCCCGCAATGGTGGCCATGATAGCCAAAAGCATCAGAATGATGATCAGTGCGACACCATTTTGTTTTCGTCCCATTGCAGAATGTATCTTAGCAAGATCATGGGGGCGATTAGCCATTGTTACCCTCACTATTTGAAGAGTCACTCGCGTCATTGACCTGATCTAAAGTGCCACTTGGCGTGAGATAAACTCGCTCTATCTCATCGTAGTCTTTCAACGTCAGCTTGAGTCTCACCGCTTTCGGCAATGATTTATCGGTTTGCCACTCTTTACCCCAGCGACTCCCATCATAAAACTCGATTTCAAAGCCTTCGACATCATCAAGCAGCGGAGTAATCACACCCTCTTGGCCTGCAGGAGTGTCGGGATAACGCCACCAGACACGCTCAAGTGTTTCTTCTTTGATGCGGTAGCCAACCTTCGTGACTTCTCCACGAGGAAACTGCTGTTGTGGGTTGTGCCACCCCAAGCGAGTAAATATGATGCCAACACCGTCGGAGTCCAATAAATACTCTTTCATTAATATCAGCTTAGATGATGCTTCTTCACCATTAGTACGAAATTTTCGCACCGCCATCTGACGAAAATCATTATCTAAAATGACTAAGCTACGTTGCAGTTGATTCAAACGAGCACTGCGTTCGATTGAGAGTTCGTTGCTTCGCTGCACCTGATTCACGACCTGATAAGCCGCCATGCTCAACGTGGCAAAGATAGCGATCGAGACCAACACTTCAATTAAGGTAAAGCCTCTCCCTTTCGAAGATAGACCTTGTTTACGAGGTACACGCTTATTGGCGGGCATGCTCTTACTTAGCGACTTGCTCTTAACTAACGACACGCTTTTAGTTGACCACATAGCTGCGCACCGTGACCACTGGAGAAGCTTGTTTACTGGTTGCCACACTCACATCAAACGCCTTTAATAAATCATCGCTGGTATCAATTGGCGTCACTTTCCAGAACCACTCTCTTCCAGCCAACTCTTGTGTACCCTGCACTTTTTTTAGCTTGTCAGGGTGCAGCATCACCAAGGCCATTTGATTATCAACGACCATAGCAGCGAAGGTTTTTTCTTCTAGGTAACTGAGGGTATTGATGTGCTGAGTGACAGCACGAATCACACTGATCGCCGCAGTCGCAAAGATAGCGAGCGCCACCAATACTTCAAGTAGAGTCATTCCTCGAGAACCAAGAGGCATACCACGAGAACGATAAGAAGAACGGTTATTCCTCTTCATCTTCTTCTCCTGGTTCAAGCAAACGAATGACACCATTGTCTAACACTCGAATGCGCCAGCCATCTTGTATTGTGTCACCCGTATTGGGATAAAATGATAGAACAAAGGGGGTTACTTCAGCACTCGACAAGATATAGACCTGTGGTGGTTTCGGTTTTTTTTCCTCTTCAAGATCAGCAAACATATCTTCATCAAATAAGCTTCCTGGATTAAACAACCGATCATCGTCTTCCCACACGCCCCCCCCTAAGGTCAGTGACAAAGCAAGTTCTTCAGGTAATTCCGTTGAAGAGGGGATCTTTTCGAATTCGACCTCCTGCCACCCTTCTGACTTAAGCGCCATCAGTACATAGGTCGATTTCTTTTCATCAACACGAACGCCAAAGTCCAATCCACTCAAGATAGCCTCTTCATTGAGTAATAGAACTCGCTGATAAAAGCTTTGAGCGTATTGTTTAGCGACATCTTTACTATTGGTAGGAATGGTCGCGATCACCGCAACCGCCGTTAATGATAATAATACCAACACCAAAAGAATCTCAATTAAGGTGAAACCTGGCTGTGTTTGCTTAGTTTTCACCTTTAGACTCCATCTGTTTGCGTCCTACCATCAAATACCGGCATCAAGCCCAATAACTTATTTACCAACAGGAACTTATCAAGCAACAATAAGCCGAAGCTTATTGAAAATCTTGTATGTTCCAGTTACCAACATCGGCAGCAATACCTTCACCACCTTCTTGGCCATCAACACCTAGAGTAAAGATATCGATAGTGCCGTTATCACCTGGGCTTAGGTATTGGTACTCGTTACCCCATGGGTCGTTCGGCAGACGTTTGATGTAACCACCATCGCGGTAATTACGAGGCTCAGGGCTACTTGTTGGCTTAGAAACCAGTGCATCAAGGCCTTGATCCGTTGTTGGGTAAACGCTGTTATCCAGTTTGTACATATCCAGCGCGTTCTCTAGCGCTACAATGTCCGTGATGGCTTTCTGTTGGTCAGCCTTCTCTTTGTTACCCAGTAAGTTAGGGACAACAAAGCTCGCTAAAATACCAAGGATAACCACAACAACCATCACTTCTAATAAGGTAAAGCCTGACTGTTTCTTCATTTTAGTTTTCATTATTTTCTCCAAATTAAAGACAGCGAGTTGAAGGGAGTGATCGCCTTCATCTCGATAATCCAAAAACGAACGTTCTGTTCTATGAGTCGATTGTTGTTAACCGCTCATTAAATTATTCATTTCAAGCATCGGCATCAGAGTCGCCATCACAATGAATAGCACTAAGCCTGCCATCAACGCGATAAGAGCCGGGGTAAAAATACCTAAGGCGATATTGACTGTCGACTCAAAGTTTTGATCTTGGGTGTCTGCTGCTCTGGTCAACATCTGTTCCAATTGGCCACTCTGCTCACCACTGGCGATCATATGCAGCATCATTGGAGGGAAAAGCTTAGTTTGGTCGAGCGCTTTACGTAGGCTAGCCCCTTCTCTGACACTATCCGATGCCTGTAATACTTGTTGTTTAACATGGTGATTCGACATCACGTCAACCGCGACTTTCATTCCTTCAAGGATTGGAATCGCACTCGAAGTACAGATAGAGAGTGTGCGTGCAAAGCGAGAGGTATTGATCCCTTTGGCTATCTTGCCGATCAGAGGAATACTCAATAATTTGCGATCCCAACTCATGCGAGCGGCTGGCTTTTTCAGTGCGGTCTTAACCAGAACAATCACACCAATGGTCAACAACAGCAATTGGATTCCCCAATTCTGAATAAATTCACTCGATGCTAATAAAAATTGTGTCGATTGAGGCAGCTCTTGGCCCATTTGGATAATCGGCTCAACGATCTTTGGTACGACGGTAGCAAGCAAGAAGGAAACAATCGTCACTGCAAATACCACCAGCACCACTGGGTAGATCATCGCTTGCAGCAGCTTAGAGCGCATCTTTTGGCGATTTTCAGCGTAATCGGCTAATCGCTCCAATACCGCATCTAAGTGCCCCGATTTCTCACCAGCCGCAACCATAGCCCGGAATAGTTCATCGAAAATATGGGGATAATCAGACAGGCTGTCAGCGAGTGAGTAGCCTTCAGTCACCTTAGAGCGAACGGCCAACAGCATAGTTCGAATACGTGGCTTTTCCGATTGCTCGGCAACCGCTTTTAAGCACTCTTCGAGTGGCATACCCGATTGAACGAGCGTTGATATTTGGCGAGTAATTAAAGCAAGATCAGGTGTACTGATACCACGCTTAAAGCTGGTCGAAGGTTGTGTGCCTTTCGCCGCTTTTGCTTTAGCTTCGGCCATCTCAACCGGCATCAAGCCTTGCTCTTTTAAGCGCTGACGAGCCTGACGAGCATTATCAGCTTCAATAGAACCCTTTTTGCTCTTGCCTTTGGCATCCAGCGCTTTGTATTCAAATGCCGCCATACTAAACTTCCTTGGTCACGCGCATCACTTCTTCTAGGGAAGTTACCCCTTTCAGAACTTTGCTCAAGCCATCCTCTCGAATACTTGGTGTTGTGCCACGAATTGCTTTCTCAATCGCTTGCTCGCCCGCTTCGCTGTGAATCAACTCTTGCACCGATTCATCAATCATCAATAGTTCATGGATACCGGTACGGCCTCGGTAGCCCTTGTGACCACACTCTTCACAACCTTTCGCATGATAAAGGGTCAGGCTTTCTTTTTTCTTCAATCCAAACAGTTTCTTCTGTTCTTTATCGGCTTCATAAGGTTCTTTACAGTGGTGACACAAGGTGCGAACTAAACGCTGAGCCAGAACACCAAGTAGTGAAGAAGAGATTAGGAAGGGTTCAATCCCCATATCGCGCAGACGGGTAATCGCACCAATGGCGGTATTGGTGTGCAAGGTCGACATCACTAAGTGACCAGTCAAAGAGGCTTGTACCGCGATTTCTGCCGTTTCCAGATCTCGGATCTCACCAATCATGACGACATCGGGATCCTGACGAAGAATGGCACGTAAACCACGCGCAAAGGTCATATCAACCTTAGGGTTTACCTGCGTTTGGCCAATGCCATCGATATCAAATTCGATTGGGTCTTCAACCGTTAAGATATTGCGCTCGTTACTGTTGAGCTCTTGCAGACCAGCGTACAAGGTCGTTGATTTACCAGACCCCGTAGGCCCCGTCACCAAGATAATGCCGTGCGGACGTTGAATCAGCTTACGAAAATTCTCATGGTTCTCTGCCGTCATGCCTAAGCTATGTAAGTCTAGACGAGTCGCGTTCTTATCCAACAAGCGCATTACCACGCGTTCACCGTGAGAAGAAGGCATGGTAGATACACGAACATCGACCGCTCGGCCACCGATACGCAGAGAAATACGACCATCTTGTGGCACGCGTTTTTCCGCAATATCCAGCTTAGCCATCACCTTTACACGTGAAACCAACAGCGGAGCCAGTTTACGACTCGGCGCGAGAACATCACGTAGCACACCATCAACTCGGAAACGGATACAGAGTGACTTTTCAAAGGTTTCGATATGAATATCCGAAGCACCTTCTTTGATCGCTTCACCCAACATCGCATTGATTAATTTGATGATAGGCGCGTCATCCTCCGATTCGAGTAAATCTTCATCTTGAGGAAGCTCTTCTGCCAGAGAGAAAAAATCGTCGTTGTCAGCACCAATGTCTTCCATCAGTTGACGCGCTTCTGATGAGTCACGCTGATAAGCATCGGTCAGTTTTTTATCAAATTCATCTGCAGTAATCGCTTGTGGTGTGAAACCACTTTTCACAACACGGCTGACTTCTATGATCGCCGCTGATTTCAGTGGTTCAACATAATAAAGTATCGGCGCACGCTCTGGATGCTGATATTCCAACACCATCTTATAGCGATTTGCAAAGCTAAACGGCAAGCGCTGATAAGTACGTGCCGCCCCTACCAATTCAGCCATTATTCTTGTTCCATTTGATCGATGAACGCTTGGATTTCAGCTGGGTGATTCATGCTTTCGCCAAACTTAGGTAATACTGGGATATTGTCGTCATCCATCAGTTTCAAACCTTGCTCAGACTTATACAGCTGCTCAGCACGGATGAAGTTGTATTTACGCTGAGTGATACCATCTGCCGTCATGCCATCACGAATGATGGTTGGTTTAATGAAGACCATTAGATTCTTTTTCTCAACCTGAGTACTGGTTGATTTGAACAAATGTCCAAGTACAGGAATATCACCCAAGAACGGGACTTTAGACTCACTCTCCAATGCTCGCTCATCAATCAAACCACCCAACACCAGCATTTGACCGTCTTGAACAATCACCGATGTATTCAGCTGACGCTTAGCAAAGCGCACATCAACCGCGCCGTTTGCGCCCAATACGTTCGATACTTCTTGTTCGATTTGCAGCTGAACCGAGTCACCTTCATTGATTTGCGGCACGACTTTCAGCTTGATGCCCACTTCTTTACGCTCAACCGTCTGGAATGGGTTGTCGTTACTTGAACCCGCCGTCGAACCGGTTAAAACCGGAACCTCTTCACCCACAATGAACGACGCTTCGCCGTTATCCATTACTGTGATGCTTGGAGAAGATAGGATGTTTGAATTGGAATCGGTGGCTACCGCACTGATCAATGCAGTCCAATCACCCATTACCACACTCATAGCCGCACCGTTAACACCAGAAAGAGCAGAAGCCAAACTTGAGTAGTCACCTTGTTCAGTAGTAGTTTCGTTTCGTACGAACTTACCGTTCTCATCATAAACCGCAGTGGTAGTTTCAGTATCTTTAGCTTCTTCTAAACCCACCATGACACCACCAATCGATGCACCAGTATTGCTGTACTGAATCATGGCACCCGTTTCTAGGTTACCCCATTGCACGCCAAGGTTAACGCCATCGCCTTCTGCCATTTCAACAATCAAGGCTTCAATCAATACTTGAGCACGACGAATATCCAGTTGCGCGATCACGTCTTGCAATGCGTTCATAATGTCCGGCTGAGCGGTAATAACCAGAGAATTGGTATCACTGTGCGCTGAGATCATCACTTGGTTGCGTTGAGACGAGCTGCCTTTAGTCGATGATTGCTTCTCTGACTGTAGGTTGTCCGACACGCCCTTTAACACATCGACAAGATCTTCGGCTTTTGCGTACTTAAGGTAGATAACTTGGTTGTTGCCCTTGGTCGCCATTTCGACATCAAGTTGCTCGATAAGCTTTCTTAAACGGCTACGAACTTTAGGGTCACCAGAGATAAGAATCGCATTGGTACGCTCATCAGCGACTAATTTTGGTTGCAGAAAGGCTGGCGTATTTTTAGCATCGTTGGTTTTGCTCAGTGCATCCACGATACGTACCATTTCGGCCGCAGACGCATTTTTTAACTCAACCACCTCAACCTCTTTATCACCAGCTTGATCAACACGCTTGATGATTTCCGCTAAGCGATTGACCACCGCCGCACGGCCAGTAATCAAGATAATATTAGCGGGATCGTAGTGCACGACGTTACCCGCGCCAGCATTGTCATTCAGTTGACGAAGCAAAGGAGAAAGTTCGCGAACCGAGACATTGCGAACGGTCACAACACGTGTAACCACGCTGTCACCTTTAATCGAATCACGCTCACCAACAACGGGGATTGCCGATGTTTTTGAGTCTTTAGCTTTGATTACCTTGAGAACACCCGAGTCCATTTCAACGACCGCGTAGCCGTACACTTCTAAGACGTTTAAGAAGAAGCTGTAATATTGTTCTTCGTTGAGTACATCATAGCTACGGACATCGATTTTACCGCGCACCGATGGGTCAACGATGATCGTCTTCTCTAGATTACGGCCAACAATATTAATAAACTCTTGAATGTCAGTGCCCTTAAAACTGGCACTAAAATCACTAGCGATGGCTGCGGGGGTGCAGATTAAGCTTCCTGCCAATAACCACGCACTTTTCTTAAACCAATGCTTCACGTACTTCTCCTACACTTTCGTCCTTGGTTAGACGCAAAGTTCTAAAATTCAATAAATACTTCATGTTGTTGACCATCTCGCTCAACGACGAGATTTAGCTCAGTTAGCTCTGAGATTGATCGGAATATGTTGCCCATAGCGGCAGGGTCAGTCAGATCTTGTCCATTTAACTGAGTAGCAATATCCCCGTTTTGGAGCCCAACAGAGTTAAAAAGTTCTGAATCTTTGCCAGGGCTCACACGATAACCGATCACTTGATCGTCACGCTTAACCTGAGATAAACGAACATATTGGAAAATTTGTTGTGGATCCTCCATTATCTTCGCTTTTATTTCATCCAACTTCTCTTCTGCAGAAGCTGGGTTATTGCCACGAACCGAAGAAGAAGCGCGAGGTGGCGCAGGTTCAGATACGGCTAAACGTTTGTATTCAATACCTTCAAGCATCAGGGTTTCATCTCGCCCTGAGTTATCAATAATGACACGATCCACTAACACCGCTTTGAGCTTAGCTCGAGTGCCTTCTATTACTTCGTTAATTCCGTAGGTTGCTTGTGTGCCACGATTAGCAATCACAGCTAAGCTTAATTTGGGGTTAGAACTGGCGACTGCACCCACTAAAATCAGGTTCAACCGTGTCTTTGGCGCATCTTGGATAACTTGCTGTTCAACCACAGCGGGCGTGGTTGGGTTATAGGCGCCAAAAAGGTTACTCTGTTGCAAAGAAGAGATATCAAGGGTCGGTTGAAGTGCTGAAGAAGAAGATGAAACAGACGCTTTCCAAGGCACAACCGTTTGCTCGGCAGGTACAAGAAACCATGCAAGCTGTCCTAAAATCCATGCTGAAGCTGCAATTAACAAACAACAAGTCGCTAGGCTTAGTTTCTGCTGAAATACAAATTTATTCTCTAATAAGCGGCTCAACACAGGTGAGTGTCCTATGCGATTTTTGAGCTCTAAAAAGTTCACTTCCCTTGCCCCTTTTCAAGACGACAAACGCTGAAAATCATTAAGCTTCCAACTTTTTCATTCATTCGTTCGATACCAAGCGCATTTAAGCATAAGATCATGAATTATATCATAGCCAATTCATAAATCGGCATTAGATGGCTATTTTGTAATATGACTTGAAAAAAATGCCAACCGCCTCCACTTTAAGCTTCTACTTAATGTGATAAGCATCATCAAGAACATGTTGCGCTCTGTTAATTACAGTTAAACCACATTCATTTTTCACTGAAAAGGCACAACCCTATATGAAAACTGTTGATGAAGCTGTCAGACTCGATAAATGGTTGTGGGCAGCTCGTTTTTACAAAACCCGCTCTATTGCTCGCAACATGGTCGATGGTGGCAAAGTCCACTATAATGGTCAACGCAGCAAACCAAGTAAAATTGTCGAACTTGGGGCGGTGATTACACTGCGTCAAGGGAATGAAGAAAAAACGGTGACTATCGAGAAAATTTCGGCGCATCGTGGCGGGGCTCCGATCGCTCAAACACTCTATGAAGAAACCACCGAGAGCTTGGCAAAAAGAGAAGAGTTTGCGAAACAACGCAAGCTGAATGCTCATAACCCAGCTCCAGATCGTCGTCCGGATAAGAAGCAACGTCGTGACATCATCAAGTTCAAGACTCAATAAGCTAGAAGGAATAGACCCAATGTCTACAAGTAATGTTTTAAATCGCTACCTATTTGAAGACCTATCAGTACGTGGTGAATTGGTACAAATGGATAAAGCGTACCAACAGATTATTTCTAGCAAGGAATACCCAGCGCCAGTACAGAAACTGCTGGGTGAGCTATTGGTCTCAACGACACTACTAACGGCGACCTTAAAGTTTGAAGGTTCTATCACTATGCAGCTTCAAGGTGATGGCCCAGTATCTCTCGCTGTGATCAATGGTGATAACAACCAGAAGATCCGCGGTGTTGCTCGCTTTGAAGGGGATATTGCTGACAACGCAGGCCTACACGACCTTATGGGTAAAGGCCATCTAGTGATCACTATCGACCCTAAGCAAGGTGAGCGTTACCAAGGTATAGTTGGCCTTGAAGGCGACACGCTTGCTGAAGTGCTTGAAGGTTACTTCGCTAACTCTGAACAGCTTAAGACTCGTCTATGGTTACGCACTGGCGAGCATGAAGGTAAAGCACACGCTGCTGGTATGCTATTGCAGGTTATGCCAGACGGCACAGGTACGCCAGACGACTTCGAACACCTAGAGCAACTAACTGACACAGTTAAAAACGAAGAACTGTTCTCCCTAGAAGCGAACGAACTGCTTTACCGTTTGTACAACCAAGAGAAAGTCCAGCTGTTCACCCCACAACCAGTTGAGTTCTACTGTGGTTGTTCACGTGAGCGGAGCGCGGCGGCTATCATTACGGTTGCTCAAGAAGAGATGTACGACATCCTAAGTACCGAAGGTAGTGTTGCTCTGCATTGTGATTACTGTGGCACAAATTATTCATTCGACAAGAACGACGTTGATGCACTGTACGCTGAAGCAGCCGATAAAGGCAGCAATACCGTTCATTAATTTATAACGTACCCAAAACACGTAATTTACCCAAAAAGGCCAGCTGCAAGCTGGCCTTTTTTGTGATCAAAATAGCGCAAAGCCCGTTACATCTCGTAATAAAATCACCGCTTAATTTTCATCAATTAATAATGTTCCTGCCCCTAGCGCAAAGGTTTGCGTACAGGATAGACTAGTTGGGCCAATATGTGACGAGACACTTAAAACCTCAATGTTAATATGGATACTTTTTGAGCTGTATCCCTGTTTCCCCCGAGTCTCGTTGCTAGCATGGTGAGCAGATAACCATAAAAATTAATACAAAATCCCTACAAAATATCCTACAAGGAGCACCTATGACCGTTATGGAACATACAAAGGCTGCACAAATTGATCTAACTAAGCACGGACTGACAGGCGTTACTGAAGTTCTTCGTAACCCTAGCTACGAGCAGCTATTCGTTGAAGAAACACTGCCAGGTTTAGAGGGCTACGAAAAAGGCGTAGTAACGGAACTTGGCTCTGTTGCGGTTGACACTGGTATCTTTACTGGCCGCTCACCAAAAGATAAATACATTGTTAAAGATGACACGACCCGCGATACCATGTGGTGGTCAGATCAAGGCAAAAATGACAACAAACCGATTACACCTGAATTATGGAATGAGCTGAAAGAGCTTGTGACAACTCAGCTATCTGGCAAGCGCCTGTTTGTGATTGATGGTTACTGTGGTGCGAACCCAGATACGCGCTTAAGTGTTCGTATTATCACTGAAGTAGCGTGGCAAGCGCACTTCGTTAAGAACATGTTCATTCGTCCAACTGACGAAGAGCTTGCAACGTTCGAACCTGATTTTGTGGTAATGAACGGTGCTAAAACAACCAACCCGAACTGGGAGAAGCAGGGCCTAAACTCTGAAAACTTCGTTGCGTTCAACCTGACAGAGCGCGTTCAAATCATTGGTGGTACTTGGTACGGCGGTGAGATGAAAAAAGGCATGTTCGCAATGATGAACTACCTACTTCCTCTGCAAGGCATTGCTTCAATGCACTGTAGTGCAAACGTAGGCGAGAAAGGCGATGTAGCCGTATTCTTCGGCCTATCAGGTACGGGGAAAACAACACTATCGACGGATCCTAAACGTGAGCTGATCGGTGATGATGAGCATGGTTGGGATGACGACGGTATCTTCAACTTTGAAGGCGGTTGTTACGCGAAGACGATTCGCCTATCGAAAGAAGCGGAACCTGAAATCTACAACGCAATCCGTCGTGATGCTCTGCTAGAAAACGTAACGGTCCGTGGTGATGGTTCTATCGATTTTGATGACGGTTCAAAAACAGAAAATACTCGTGTTTCTTACCCGATTCACCACATCGAAAACATTGTTAAGCCAGTATCAAAAGCAGGTCACGCTAAAAAAGTTATCTTCCTGACAGCGGATGCATTTGGTGTGCTACCACCAGTATCGAAACTGACTCCTGAACAGACTAAATACCACTTCCTATCTGGGTTTACAGCGAAGCTCGCAGGTACAGAGCGCGGTATTACAGAGCCAACGCCAACGTTCTCTGCGGCATTTGGCGCTGCATTCCTAACGCTCCACCCAACTCAGTACGCTGAAGTGCTTGTGAAGCGCATGGAAGCGGCTGGTGCAGAAGCTTATCTAGTTAACACAGGTTGGAATGGCAGTGGTAAGCGTATCTCTATCAAAGATACTCGCGGCATCATCGACGCTATTCTAGATGGTTCAATTGACAATGCAGACACTAAGGTTATCCCTATGTTTAACCTAGAAGTGCCACTCGCCTTGCACGATGTAGACTCGACCATTCTTGACCCACGTGATACGTACACTGACCCGCTACAGTGGGAGAGCAAAGCGAAGGATCTAGCAACACGATTCATCAACAACTTTGATAAATACACAGACAATGCTGAAGGTCAGTCACTGGTTGCGGCTGGTCCACAATTAGACTAACCCACCTATCTGCTCGGGCTAAGTCCAAAACGAACGCCCATTTACAATGATATTTTGTAGCAAGCCCCTCTTTTGAGGGGCTTTTTTGTTGATGCTTATCCCTTTTTGTTCCACTCTGTTTGAGACTATTGAAATTTAAGGCTTTCAGGGAATGAAAAAGGTATTCATGGTATTCGGTATTGTGCTGGCTATCGCCGTTGCGGTTATCGCTGCGTTGTTATTAAGCCTGCAGACTCAATACCGTGCTGATGTTGCTAATTTTTTTATAAAACATACGCTTGAACAACCTCTACTCATTGAAGATGTTGAGTATCAGGCGCCTTATCACATCACTTTGATGGGTATTACCCAAAACCGACCTGAAAAAAAGTCGCCTTTGTACATCGACAAAGTCAGTATGTGGTTTAGCCCTAGCTCTATAGTTCAAGCCAAACTGATCTTGGATTCAGTGTTGATCAGCGGTCTGCAGTTAGAAGTTGATGATTTAAAAAACCTCACATCGGTACTTACGCAGCCAAACCTCAAGCTTCACCAGTTGGCCATCAATAATCTAGATTTCTCGACCCCAGACTTTAATGCGCGAGGCATTGATCTTCAGATCTCCGATCCCATATGGGACGGGCACAACTCATTATTACCTTATGGCAAAACCCAACTCTCAACCACGCAACTGTATTGGCAAGACGAAGCATTCGATAACCTGTTGATTGACCTCGAACTAAAGCCGATTGACAGCACTCTTTATGGTGCTTCATTTGACTGGCGTGGCGCTAAGGTTTCCGGTCAAGCAGAACAATATCAACATGACTGGTCTTTGGTGAATGTGACGATCGATGGTTTACGACTCAACCAAAAACAGACCCAAAGCCTATTGAACAAACAATGGGATATGACAGGTATCCAGATCAATCACATCAACAGCTTAGATATTTTGCGTAGTGACCTAGAATGGGCAGACGGGCACCTCGCATCCTTTGACGCCTCATTAGAAAACATACAGTTGCCTTTTGAATTGTGGCAACAACAGAACGCCATTTTTTCTCTACAAGCTGAAGGCGTCACCTTAGACAATGACCAATTCATCGACCCAAGCCTTAAGCTCAACCTAGAGCCCAACCGGATTCTGATTGAAGACTTCTATACTCAGTTTCTTCAAGGCAATGTTCAGCTCAATGGCAAGGTGACGCCTGATGCTATTGATTTAGCACAGCTCGACCTGCAAGGCATCAAGTGGCTTACCGAAAGCCAAGATAACCACCTACCAGCCGCACGCCTAATACCATGGCTGAGACAACTCCAGAACGTCGAAATTAACCGACTTAACATAGAACGCAGCCAGTTCATCCAGCTCGCAGAAAAACCTTACTGGCAGGTATCAGGGCTGCATGTAGAAGGGCATCAAGTTCAACTGTTGCAAGATAGAAAGCTAGGCTTGTGGCAAGGAGAGTTATTGGCAAGCGCCAACGATGCCAGCTATCAAAACATTCTCAGTGCTCAGCCTGTGATTGAGATGAATAGCAAACAAGGAAAGTGGACGTTAACACGCCTGTTTATGCCATTGAAACATGGTTATATTGAAGCGAACGCCACCTTAGACTTCAATCAAATCAGCAAGCCATGGAGTGTCGATATCTCGGCTGATGGATTACCGATATCATTAATGTTACAACCATTGGAGTTACCACTCGATGCAACAGGCTACGGGGAGTTCGAACTTCAAGCCGCGGGTTTATATGGTGATTCATTAATGCTTGGCTACTCAACCACTGGCCAACTCACCGGTAGCGTTCGCCAAGGGGTGATGACCTTTAACGATACGCTGTCTGAGGCATCGACTGATAACGTGTTTGAAATCCCAGAATTCAATGCGAATTTTGACCGTGGACGCTTCACACTTGAACCAGTGCACATTATTGGTGCATCCGCAGCCGAGAAAGGTACGCAAAGGGTTCAAACGTTAAATGGTGAGGTAAAGGGAGAGCTCGACTTGCTTAAAACTGAGCGACATACGCTATCCATTACTCTGTCTGACCAATGCCATCAAATCTCAGGAAAGCTCGACCAAGCCGAATATTCAGAGATAAATGACTGCCAACAAAAAAGCGCGACTCCGCAAGAGTAGCGCCTTCAATCAATAACCCAATCTACATCAAGCAAGCGTGAAGTTATTCACTCACCTTGTTATCAGTCGATAGGATTTCCTTGTAGTCAGGAATCAGCATATAGGTTCCCGTAAACTCCACCGCTTCCACATCGCCACTGCGAATCGTCACGTGAATAATAATACGAGCCTTCCTACCTGAAGCGAGACGATCCAAGTCACCACTTATTCCATCTAGAGATGTCGCCGCAACCGGATTTTGCTCGACTGGGTGACGGTAGCGAATATTACTGTCTGCCAGCACAATATCACCACTAAGGCCTCGCTCTTTCATCAGTAACCAAGTCATTCCCCAGCCCGTTAAGGTCGCTAAGGTAAAGGCCGAACCTGCAAACATAGTGTTGTGAGGATTGAGGTTGGGGTTCAACTGAGCACTACACTCAAACTGATAGCCAGTATACTGGTTGATCTTGATGCCCATTTTGTCACTGATTGGAATTTGATGCTCCCAACGCTGCTGCAGTTCATTACACCATTCTGGTTTGCGAAGCACGTCAGCCATAGGGTCAAGGTGCTTAACCATCTGTTGATGACGAACGGGGCCACGTTGGTCACTAATCTCACCGCGACATTCAAATTCATTCTTTTCATAGAATGAGATCGCATCTTCACGAGCATTACACACCAAACGCTTGGCCCCTTCTTGACGGGCCAGCGACTCTAACGCAACCAAGATAAGTGAGCCCATGCCTTTACTCTGGCGAGATTTCTTCACCGCCATGTAGCGGATTTGACCTTCTAGATCGGAGGTAATATATAGGCGACCAATCGCCATTGGACGACCTCGACCATCCACAATCACACGATGATGACTCATAGGATCGTATTCATCACGCTCTGAGCCAACGGGCATACGCCAAGGCTCACGCAGCATCTGCCATCGAAAATGGTAATACTTATTCAGTTGATTTTCGGTGGTTGGAGTTATGAGTTTAAACATGCTTATTCCTTTAAGCTTAAACCTGTAGCCAGAATGTCACTGGACCATCATTAACCAACGACACTTTCATGTCGGCTGCGAATCGGCCACGTTCCGTTGGCAATACTGATTCACATTGGTCAGAAAAAAAATCGTAAAGACGCTCTGCATCTTCAGGGTGGGCACCACGAGAGAAACCCGCTCGAGTTCCCTTCTTGGTATCGGCTGGTAGTGTAAATTGAGAAACCACCAACACTTTACCTTCAATTTGCTTTACGTTGAGGTTCATTTTTCCGTTTTCATCTTCAAAGACACGATAAGTGGTCACTCGTTCCATCAAACGCTTCGCTTTGGCTTCGTCGTCACCTTTTTCTACGCCTAACAGCACCAACAAACCTTGCTCTATCTCGCCAACGACTTCGCCATCAACACGGACGGCAGCGTCACTTACTCTCTGGATCAGTGCTATCACTATTGTTTCCTTGCTCTGTGATTTTGTCTTTATCTGACGAGTGTACCACTTCTTGCGAACCACTCCACTGTTCGTGCTCACCAAGCGCAGCGGTCACTTCAGCCCCGACTAACACGATAAGCCAACACAAATAAATCCAAACAAAGAGAATCGGAATCGCCGCTAGCGCACCGTAAATCAACTGGTAAGACGGAAACTGAGTAATGTAAGCCGCAAAGCCTTTCTTGCTGAATTCGAACAACAGAGCCGCAACGAGAGAACCAACAGCCGCATGAGAAAAGTGTACCTTTTTATTTGGCACTAGCAGATACAAACCGAAGAAAGCCAAGAAGGAAATGATCAAAGGAAGCTTTCGAATGACCGTATTAAATGCGTCAGACACAATGTCATGTTGTAACAAACTTAAGGAAGTGACATAAGAAGTGACGGCAATGCTCGCTCCTACCAAAATAGGTCCAAGCGTTAATACCATCCAATACATAGAAAAAGACAACACCGCACGTCGCTTTTCGGTCACACGCCAAATGTAGTTCAGGTTCTTATCTATATTGGAAATCAGCATCAAGGCTGCGATAAACAAAAACACACTGCCCACCGCCGTCATCTTGCCCGTATTGGCGACAAACTCAAGCAAGGCACCGTTTACCGCATCACCTGACGCAGGCACAAAGTTGGTAATAATGAAGTTTTGAATCACCAGACCGACATCGGAAAAAACTGAAAACGAAGACAAGGTAGAGAGCAAAACCGTCAGCATCGGTACAATCGAGAGTAAAGTAATGTAAGCCAAGTAGCCCGCATTTACGTTCACTCTATCGTGTGTCATCCGCGTGAGAAGATAGCGGGAAAACTGGATGCTTCCAGTGATTGCGTTTTTTATCTTCAACTTGTAACCCTCTTGTAACTCGTTCATAGTCCTAATTATTATTCCGTCATTTAACTATAGGAAACTAGGATGCCTTATTTAATCGTTATAGTCCTCTCTATTTTTCACGCTGACTGGGTGCCAATCCGCTTATTACTGAACTATGAAGCGTGCCGAGAAAAAAAGGCATCGCCTACGCGATAAAAATAAATCGTCTCAATAACAGCAAACCAATAAGAACCCACATGAAGCCAATCATTATCACTGGCGGTCCCGGAGCCGGAAAAACGACCTTAGTTAATGCCTTAGGTGACGAAGGTTACCCTATCTTTTCTGAATCCTCTCGCCAGTTAATTGAACAGCAAAGCCAGCTTGAAGGTGGGGTCCTGCCTTGGCTAGACTTACCGGGATTTGCTCGCCTGTGTTTAACTGTGATGCGTGAACAGAAGGAACAAGCTAATCAACATCAGATTACGTTTCTCGATCGCGCGATCCCAGACATTTGTGGTTACCTAACTCAGGCTAACCTTGAGATTAATGAGATTTACCGAGAAGCCAACAAAGGCTATCACTCCCAAGTCTTGTTCTGTCGACCAGAAGCCTCTATTTATGTGCAAGATGACGTGCGTCCTTATCCCTTTGAAGAAGCATTAGAGATTCATCATACGTTAGTCAACGTTTATCAAGAACTAGGTTATGCGGTGGTTGAAGTACCATTTATGTCGGTAACAGAGCGAGTGCAATTCGTTGAAAGTCACCTGGGAATCAAAAGCTAGATTCCAGATATCTCGTCCCTCGATTCAGGAATGACGATTCGATGAGTGATATGGAACGCGCTCTTCGTATCTCGCATCTCGTTTACCCGTATCTATCTTAATGCCACACAAAACAAAAGCCCCGAGCAGCATAGTCACTACTCGGGGCTTTCTTAACTAAAACGTATAGTTAGCTCTAAACTAACTCACCTGCAAACAATTAGTCTTTAGCAGGGCGAGAAGCGCGCTTACGTTCGTTCTCAGTAAGAAGTTTCTTACGGATACGTACGTTTAGTGGCGTAACTTCTACTAGCTCATCTTCATCGATAAACTCAAGAGCTTGCTCTAGAGTATGCTTGATCGGTGGAGAAAGAACTTGTGCTTCATCAGTACCAGATGCACGAACGTTCGTTAGTTGCTTACCTTTCAGACAGTTTACTGTCAGGTCGTTTGAACGGTTGTGAATACCGATGACTTGACCTTCATAAACTTCATCCGCGTGCTCTGTGAATAGACGACCACGAGCTTGAAGGAAGAATAGTGCGTAAGTCAGAGCTTTACCCGTTGCGTTCGAGATAAGAACACCGTTATTACGCTGACCAATGATACCGCCTTTGTAAGGGCCGTAGTGATCGTATGAGTGGTAGATAAGACCAGAACCAGACGTCATTGTTAGGAATTCAGTTTGGAAACCGATAAGACCACGAGAAGGCATCATGAAGTCCATGCGAACACGGCCTTTACCATCTGGAGCCATATCCGTTAGCTCACCTTTACGCAGACCGATGCTTTCCATGATTGCACCTTGGTGCTCTTCAAGTACATCGATAGTCACCGTTTCAAACGGTTCCATTTTCTGGCCATTTTCTTCTTTAATGATTACTTCTGGACGAGATACTGCTAGCTCAAAACCTTCACGACGCATGTTTTCGATCAGGATAGATAGGTGAAGTTCACCACGACCTGATACACGGAAACGGTCTGGACTGTCAGTTTCTTCAACACGCAGTGCAACGTTGTGTACGAGTTCTTTTTCTAGACGCTCAAGGATGTTACGTGAAGTAACAAACTTACCTTCTTTACCCGCGAACGGAGAAGTGTTTACTTGGAACGTCATTGTTACTGTTGGTTCATCAACAGACAGAGCTTCCATCGCTTCAACATTGTTTACGTCACAGATAGTGTCTGAAATTTTCAGCTCACCAAGACCAGTAATCGCAATGATGTCACCAGCATTCGCTTGTTCAACTTCGTGACGGTCAAGGCCTAGGTAACCTAGAACCGTACCGACTTTACCGTTACGTTTCTTACCGTCAGAACCAACGATAGTTACTTGTTGGTTTGGCTTAACAGAACCACGTGTAACACGAGCAACACCGATAACACCGACGTAAGCGCTGTAATCAAGTTGCGAAATTTGCATCTGTAGAGAACCGTCAAGGTCAACGGCAGGCGCATCTACTGTATCAACAACTGCTTGGAACAATGGTTCCATGTCTGTACCAACTTCGCCTTCTTCCATTGTTGCCCAACCGTTTAGAGCTGAAGCGTAAACAACGGTGAAGTCCAGCTGCTCATCAGTAGCACCTAGGTTGTCGAAAAGGTCGAACACTTGATCCATAACCCAATCAGGACGAGCACCTGGGCGGTCAATCTTGTTGATGACAACGATTGGCTTAAGGCCGTGTGCGAATGCTTTTTGCGTTACGAAACGAGTTTGAGGCATTGGGCCATCAACTGCGTCAACGATAAGCAGAACAGAATCAACCATAGACATGATACGCTCAACTTCACCACCGAAGTCCGCGTGTCCCGGAGTATCTACGATGTTGATGCGGTAATCATTCCAGTTAATTGCTGTGTTTTTAGCAAGAATGGTAATGCCACGCTCTTTTTCGATGTCATTCGAATCCATGACACGCTCTTCAGCTTCACCACGAGACTCAAGAGTGCCTGACTGTTGTAGCAGTTTATCAACCAAAGTCGTTTTACCGTGGTCAACGTGCGCGATGATCGCGATATTTCTTAACTTATCAATCTGTGGAGTAGACATGGATTCTCGATTCACTCATAAAAGTAGCCGTCAGTTATCTCAAAAGTTTGGATAATAACCGCTAGCTTGATTTAAAAAACGGTCAATAATATACCAGATTCTAGACAAAAACCTAGAAATATGTGATCTGAACCAAAGCTTTTTTCTTTGTTAGCGATTCATATCCGCTAACTTTGAGCCAGTACGGTGCTGCACAGCTAAATTCGCAGAGCTCTAAAAAAACATCGCACGTGAGCTGCGAGCTAAATCTCTGGCAAAACCACAAAAGTGGATTGACAACTTAAGCAATTCATTGCTGAATGGTGCTCTCATATGTCATATATTGGTGCACAGGCAAACGTCCGCACCAACAAGGTGCAATGAAGGATCATTTTGGTGCAAAAACCAAAGTGAACAACACAGATAAACAAGTAAACCGTTGAAATTAATGGAATAATTTTTTTGGCACGTTTTTGGCTTTAGATAAATCAGCATCGATTAATGCACTTATAGACATTAATCAATGCTAGTTTCAACCGAATCGAGCTAATACCGAATTAATAACACTGGAGGTTATCCAAGATGTCAGTAGAAAATGTACTATCCCTGATCCAAGAGAACGAAGTTAAATTTATCGACTTACGTTTTACTGATACAAAAGGTAAAGAGCAGCACATCTCTATTCCTTCTCACCAAGTTGATGCAGACTTCTTCGAAGAAGGCAAAATGTTTGACGGCTCTTCAGTAGCTGGTTGGAAAGGCATTAACGAATCTGACATGGTAATGATGCCAGACGCAGCCTCTGCTGTACTGGACCCATTCACAGAAGACGCAACACTAAACATCCGTTGTGACATTCTTGAGCCTGCAACAATGCAAGGCTACGACCGTGACCCACGCTCTATCGCTAAACGTTCTGAAGAGTACCTACGTTCTACAGGTATCGCAGACACAGTTCTCGTTGGTCCAGAGCCAGAGTTCTTCCTATTTGACGACGTTAAGTTCTCAAACGATATGTCTGGTTCTTTCTTCAAGATTGATGACGTAGAAGCAGCTTGGAACACAGGTTCTGACATCGAAGGCGGTAACAAAGGTCACCGTCCTGGCGTTAAAGGCGGTTATTTCCCAGTCGCTCCTGTCGATTCATCTCAAGACATCCGTTCAGCAATGTGTCTAGTAATGGAAGAGATGGGCCTAGTCGTTGAAGCTCACCACCACGAAGTAGCAACTGCGGGTCAAAACGAAATCGCAACTCGCTTCAACACGCTAACAACGAAAGCGGATGAAACTCAAATTTACAAGTACGTGGTACACAACGTTGCTCACGCATTTGGTAAAACAGCGACATTTATGCCTAAGCCACTCGTTGGTGACAACGGTTCTGGTATGCACGTTCACCAATCTCTAGCAAAAGACGGTGTGAACCTGTTTGCTGGTGATAAGTACGGCGGCCTATCTGAAATGGCACTTTACTACATCGGTGGTATCATTAAGCACGCTCGCGCAATCAACGCATTTGCTAACCCATCAACGAACTCGTACAAGCGTCTTGTACCTGGTTTCGAAGCACCGGTAATGCTTGCTTACTCTGCACGTAACCGTTCTGCTTCTATCCGTATCCCAGTAGTACCAAGCCCTAAAGCTCGCCGTATTGAGCTACGTTTTGGTGACCCAGCAGCTAACCCATACCTATGTTACTCAGCAATGCTGATGGCTGGCCTTGACGGCATTAAGAACAAGATTCACCCAGGCGAAGCGATGGATAAAGATCTATACGACCTTCCTGCAGAAGAAGCGGCTGAAATCCCAACAGTTGCAGAATCACTACAAGAAGCTCTAGCTGCGCTTAACGAAGATCGTGAATTCCTAACCGCTGGTGGCGTATTCTCTGATGACTTCATCGATTCATACATCACTCTGAAATCAGACGATGTACAGCGCGTGAACATGGCGACACACCCACTTGAATTTGAACTGTACTACTCAGTTTAGTCCTCAGTTGGAAGTGCTGCGGCCCTTACCCTAACAGGTAAAATCCGCTGCAACATGTAAGAACCACTAAAAAATATTAGGCTCGCCTCGCAGGCGGGCCTTTTTTCGATTCTCCCCTCCTCTTCTTCTTCGTAACATGCCTCCTACCAAAAACAATAAAATCAACGCCCAACATCAAACCACCTGCGGTTGAAAGAGTCTAAATATATGAAAAATATACTGTTCCTAATCGGGTTAACCGTCTCACTCTCATGCAATGCTCAAACGGTATATACTTGGGTAGATGACGATGGTGTACTCCACTTTAGTGATACTCCTACCGGTCAAAGTGCCAAGTCCCTGCACTTACCTGACGTACAAGCTTCTGCGCCCGCACCTAAATTTGAGAGCTCGACCCCCGTTGACACTGCAGCTTCATCTACAACTAAAACGACAACGCCAGCTCAAACTCAACCAAAAGCTACAGAACGCGAGGCACCAACTCAATTAACACTCACCATGCTAAATCCAGTTCATGATCAAACCATCCGTAGCAACCTCGGCTTAATCCCTGTTCAGATAGATCTTAACCGCAAACTCGGTATTGGAGAGCAGTTGCAATTGATGCTCGATGGACGCCGCTATGGCGCCCCGCAGACCCAAGCGAATTGGCAACTCAAAGACATAGAACGAGGCACACACACCATTGCCATTCAAGCACATAGAAGCGGCAAGCTTATTGCATCTACTAGTCCAGTCACCGTGTATTTACATCGAGCGACGATCAAGTAGGCCAATGTGCAAAAAGAGACGAGATTCCCTCTACTTTTCACCTAATCGAAGCAGCTTTCAGCGACCCTAACGAATTATCTTTAGCTTCTGATTGATATGCGCCATACTTGAACTTAGCTACGCACCAATTTGGTGCAGTGAGAAAACACCAGTTCAAGGACGAAACAGTGAATCGATCAGCCAAAAGCGACAGTATAGATACACATCATCTTTCCAGCGCCATTCTCGACAATATGGTGACCTCGACATTGATGCTCGATGAGCAACTCTATGTCCGATACGCCAATCCGGCGGCTGAACAGCTCTTTTCACAGAGCGCACGACGCATCGTTGATCACCCATTGAGCCAACTGATCCAGCACGCCTCTCTCGACTTAGCACTGCTAACCCAACCACTACAAAGCGGCCAGAGCATTACCGACAGTGACGTTACCTTTGTCGTAGACAACCGCCCATTAATGCTCGAGGTAACGGTGAGCCCAATCTCTTGGCAGCGTGAGACCTTGCTATTGGTTGAGATGCGTAAGATAGACCAACAACGACGACTCAGCCAAGAGCTCAACCAACACGCGCAACAACAAGCGGCTAAGTTACTGGTGCGCGGGTTAGCGCATGAAATTAAGAACCCTTTAGGTGGTTTAAGAGGAGCGGCGCAACTGCTTGGAAAGATGCTCCCTGATCAATCTCTGAATGAGTATACGCAGATCATTATTGAGCAAGCCGACCGCTTACGTGCTTTAGTCGACCGCCTGCTTGGCCCTCAAAAGCCGGGAACTAAGTCAGAAGAGAACCTTCACCAGATTCTAGAAAAAGTCCGACAGTTGGTAGAGCTCGAATCGGGTTCGGCACTCGCTATCGAAAGGGATTACGACCCTAGCCTACCGGACATCTTGATGGATTCGGCACAGGTTGAACAAGCCATGCTCAATATCGTGAGCAACGCTGCACAGATTCTAAAGACTCAGGAATCTGGGAAAATCACCATTCGCACCAGAACGGTGCATCAAGCAAACATACATGGGCAACGACACAAGCTCGCTGCTCGCATTGAGATCAGCGATAACGGCCCGGGCATTCCCGACGAGTTAAAAGACACCCTGTTTTACCCCATGGTCAGCGGACGAGAGGGTGGCACAGGGCTTGGGTTATCGATATCTCAAAACCTCATCGATCAGCACAATGGAAAAATTGATGTTGAGAGCTGGCCGGGTAACACCACATTCACGATTTATTTGCCGATATAGGCGAAATCTTGTCTCCCACTGGAAACAACGTTTCATCGGCAACAACAAATACCGAACAATAAAAACAACAATGATCATCACAATAGATTTGGCTGCAAAGGAATTGAATTATGAGTAAGGGATACGTTTGGGTCGTCGATGACGACAGTTCTATACGCTGGGTCGTAGAGAAAACACTGTCATCTGCGGATATTAAGTGTGAAACATTTGCTGATGCAGAGAGCGTATTACTCGCTCTTGAGCGCGAAACACCAGACGTATTAGTGTCTGATATTCGCATGCCTGGTATCGACGGGATTGAGCTGTTGCATCAAGTGCATCAACGCTCTCCCGACTTGCCAGTGATCATCATGACCGCACACTCCGACCTTGATGCTGCGGTAAACGCCTATCAGAAAGGCGCTTTTGAATATCTACCAAAGCCGTTTGATATCGATGAAACGCTTACTTTGGTAGAGCGAGCCATCGCACACAGCCAAGAACAGAAGCGAGAACAAGCCAGCGAAGTGGTCGAAGAGACTAACGCCCCCGAAATCATCGGTGAAGCACCGGCAATGCAGGAGGTTTTCCGAGCTATTGGCCGTTTGTCTCGTTCATCCATATCCGTGCTGATCAATGGTGAATCAGGTACTGGTAAAGAGTTAGTGGCTCACGCCTTACACCGCCACAGCCCTAGAGCAAAGAACCCCTTTATCGCTCTTAACATGGCCGCAATCCCCAAAGACCTAATCGAATCGGAGCTATTTGGTCATGAGAAAGGTGCCTTTACTGGCGCAAATAGTGTTCGCCAAGGACGTTTTGAACAGGCTAACGGTGGCACGCTATTTCTTGATGAAATTGGTGATATGCCACTCGACATTCAAACTCGCTTACTGCGTGTACTTTCTGATGGTCAGTTTTATCGCGTGGGTGGCCACTCTGCGGTTAAGGTCGACGTTCGTATCGTGGCGGCAACCCACCAAGATCTTGAACGATTAGTGCATGAAGGTGGCTTCCGTGAAGACCTTTTCCACCGACTCAATGTTATTCGAATTCATATCCCTGCACTGCGCGAACGTAAGCAAGACATAGAAAAGCTCACTCATCACTTCCTAGCTTCAGCCGCTGAAGAGCTCGGGGTTGAAGTGAAGACACTACATCCTGAGACGGTTTTAAAACTGAATCAGCTGAATTGGCCCGGTAATGTTCGTCAGCTTGAAAACATTTGCCGTTGGCTCACCGTCATGGCCAGCGGTAGTGAAATACTCCCTTCAGATCTGCCACCGGAGCTGTTGGAAGAGAAAACAGTGACCACTTCAGGATCTGGAGATAACTGGCAACAACTGCTCGCTAATTGGGCAAAATGTGCACTTGATTCAGGAGAAAAAGAATTACTCACTTATGCTCTTCCTGAGTTTGAACGGATACTGCTGGAGGCTGCACTCAAACATACCAATGGTCACAAACAGGACGCAGCCAAAGTGTTGGGATGGGGGAGAAACACCCTAACTCGTAAACTCAAAGAACTGTACTAAGCTTATATGATTATCAGTGCAGCTACTTTTTTAATCAAAAAAGTGTCGCTTGGTGTTAATAGTATCAGTACAATTACAAAACGACATTCACCAAAATTGTAGCTAAAAATGTCTTTGAAAACACAAATTACATTGAGAACCGCAGTGGTTCTGCCATTCGTGATGATTTTTCTGTTCACTATGGGCGTAATGGTTTTCACTCAAAAGCAGAACTATGAAGAAACGGTGAGTGATCTTAGTACACGCCAACTAACATCACTCACTGATAACGTTCATCAAAGCCTCACAGAATTTTTAGAAAAGCCGTTTCACGCTAACCTTTCACTCAGTCACAACATTGGTTATCACCACCTTTACCAAGCAGGTGACCTCAGTAAGGTCCAAGACTACATTCTTTATAAGTTTTCGAATCATTTTACGACTGTACCTCAACTCGATGTGATCGGCTTTGGCTCTGAAAACGGTAATTATGTGGGTTTCCGTAAAGAAGCGAATAATGGCTACACCTTGATGGTGCAAGATGATCGCACTCAAAATCAACTCGTGATCTACCGTGGTCGCCAGATCAGTGACGATATACGTTCAGTCATTTCGGGATATGACCCAAGAGTTCGCCCTTGGTATACGCCTGTGGCTAACCAGAAAAAAGCCTCATGGTCTTCGATTTACACTAATGCTGATGAACGCCAAGAGATCACCTTATCCGCCCTCGCCCCTATCTATGACGGCAACGAATTTAAAGCGGTTATCGTCAGTGACATCAAGCTCAATACCTTTAACATATTCTTGAATAATTTAAAATACAAAACCGATGCCTCTGTCTACGTCATTGACCAACAGCAGCGCTTGGTTGCGCACTCCGGAGGAGGCAAGGTTGTCTCCAAAAGGACGGATAAAAGCCACACAAGCCAGCGCTTGTTGGCAACAGAGAGTGACAACCCAATAATACGAGAGAGCGCCAGCTACGTTAACCAATTCCATTTGATTGAAAACAGGCAAATACAACGTTTCGACTTTACTCTGAATGGCGAGCGATACTTCAACCAGATAACGCCTTACGAGGATGAGCATGGCATCACATGGTTTATTGGTATGTCGATCCCTGAAACCAACCTACTCGGTGCATTACCAGAAAACCAAAGAAACAGTTGGTTACTTGGACTAACGCTGAGTTGCATTGGTGTCATCGCCGGATTAATTGCTTTTAATCGAGTGACCCAACCCATCACCTCCACCGCAGATGCAGCAAAAGGTCTAGCGACTGGCGATTGGGACAGCAGCATGCCGAAACCAGGTAATATCTACGAAACTAGCATGTTGGTAGAAGCCTTTAATGAAATGACTAACAACTTAAAGGCTTCTTTTGAACAATTACAGGCTCAACTTACCTATGACTCACTAACCAAATTGTATAGCCGAGAGGGTTTTATCGATGCTATACAGAAAAAGACAAAAACCGAGAAAGGCACACTGTATTTAGTTGGTATTGATCGCTTTCGCGACATTAATGACAGCCTAGGCCATTACAATGGCGACCAACTGCTTATCATCGCAGCCGCTCGTTTGAGAGGTACGCTACCCTCTGAGTATCTATTGGCACGTACTGGTGGTGATGAATTTGCGATTTACGCGCCTGACGTTCTCCAAGAGGGGGGTGTTCATCAGATCGCTAACCGCTTACTCCAAACCTTTGCGGCTCCATTCGCCATGGAATCCGAGAATGTCGTGATCAATGTCTCTATCGGTGTCGTTCATGTTTCCGGCACTAAAGATATTACATTGTGGCTGCGTAACAGCAGTATTGCCTTGAGTAATGCCAAGCAAGACAAGACTCGCGTCAGTATATACAGCCCAGAGATGGGCAACGCTTCTAGGCATCGAACCCAGATGCTAACACGCATCAATCGAGCAATTGAGCAACAACAGTTCGAGCCTTTCTATCAACCAATCATCAACCTTGAATCTGGCTCCCCTATAGGTGCAGAGGCTCTGGCACGATGGGTAACGAAAGAGGGCGTCATTTCACCACTTGAATTCATTCCGCTTGCCGAAGATACAGGGCTTATCTACGATATCGGCAAACAAATACTACACAAGTCCTGTCGAGATACCGCCATCGCCATTGAGTTAGGAAAATGGGACGAAGACTTCTCTCTGCACGTTAACCTTTCTGTCGACCAACTCACCGAAAACGGTTTCATTGACTTGGTTAAAAACACTTTGTCTGACACCAAGTTACCGGCTAAAAACCTCACATTAGAGATCACCGAGTCACGCATCATCGACAATGATCCAACGATCATCGACAACATGCTAACGCTGAAAGCATTGGGTATCTCAATTGCGATTGATGATTTTGGTACCGGCTACTCATCGCTTGCTTACTTGCAAAAACTGCCATTTGATTGCCTTAAAATCGATCGCAGCTTTGTTAGCAAACTCGATCAAGAGAACCTAGACAGTTCTATCGTCGCGGCCATCGTCAATATTACCAAGGGCTTCAAGGTGAGTTTAGTAGCAGAAGGGGTTGAAACTCAGCAACAGGCTGAACTACTCAAGCAGCTACAGTGTCCACTTGCTCAAGGGTTCTTGTACAGTCGCCCAGTTCCTTTTGATCAGTGGCCTAGCAACATCACGAATCACAACAGTAAATAAAACATGACGTAACAATCAGCAGATAATCGAATAAACCAAATACAAAAATGCCAGCTTGATGCTGGCATTTTTTATGTTTCTATTCTCAATCGAGCGATTAGATAACGCGAGAGAATTGCTGTTGACGAGCCTTAGCGCGCAGGTATTTATCAAAACACATACAGATATTACGAATCAACAAACGGCCACGCAGAGTCACGCGGATTTCCTTGTTATCGACTTCAATTAACCCATCATTAATGAAGGTTTGTAGAAGCGCTAAGTCTTCTTTGAAGTAGCGATTAAAGTTAACTGAGAACTCAGATTCAATCGTGGTTTTATCAAGCTTAAAGTTACAGATAAGCTGCTTAATCACCTCACGACGCAGCAGATCATCATCGTCTAATACCACCCCTTTCCAAAGGGCATGACGCAAGTCATTGACCTGAGCGTAGTATTTCTTCAACTCTTTTTGGTTTTGTGCATAAGCATCGCCTACCATAGAGATAGCCGATACACCAAAACCAATCAGATCACATTCACCCTGAGTGGTGTAGCCTTGGAAATTCCGGTGCAGAATACCTTCACGCTGCGCAACTGCTAGCTCATCTTCAGGTAGTGCAAAGTGATCCATGCCGATGAACTGGTAACCCGCCCCCGTTAAGGTCTCGATGGTATCTTGAAGAATCGCCATTTTCTCTTTTGCTTCTGGCAGGTCTTCGTCTTTAATCTTACGCTGCGCAGCAAACAGCTGCGGCATGTGTGCGTAGTTAAATACCGATAAACGACCCGGTTTCATTTCAAGCACTTGCTTCAATGTTTCAGCGAACAAAGCTTGAGTCTGTTTTGGCAGGCCGTAGATCAAATCTAGATTAGTCGAACGGAAGCCTAACTCTTTAGCACGTTGAACCATCGCGATGATGAACGCTTCGTCTTGCTCACGGTTGACCAGCTTTTGGACTTCTTTGTTAAAGTCTTGCACGCCAATACTCAGGCGGTTAAAGCCTTCGTTACGCAGGTGATCGAGAACGTCTAGTTCAATCTCTCGTGGGTCAACTTCGATACTGATTTCAGCATCCGCAGTGAAGTTAAACTCATCACGCAGAATCATCATCAAGCGAGTGATTTGTATTTTGGTCAAGAACGTTGGCGTACCGCCACCGAAATGCAGTTGAGTCACTTCGCGGCCATTCAGCAGCGACGCACGCTGGCGAATTTCATGTTCAATCACATCAAGGTACTCATCCGCTTTATGCGAGTGACGAGTAATGACCTTGTTACAACCACAGTAGTAACAAAGTTTGTGACAAAATGGGATGTGCACGTAAAGAGAAAGGGGACGCTCTGGGTATTGAGTACACGCCATGTCGTAATCAGCGACGGTAAACGCTTCATGAAACTCCAACGCTGTTGGGTATGAGGTGTAACGAGGTCCCGAATAGTTGTACTTGTTTAAGATTTCTTGATCCCAAACGATTTGCTGATTCGTTGTTACTGGCTTGCTCGACATAGCGGTACTTCCAATTTAGATCCGCGAGAACCTAAGGTCTCTCAAATCATTTTACATACATTAAAATATAGACGGGCTATTTTGCCACACGACCTGTAAGGTCGTTCAAGACAAAATCAATTTTTCAGAGAAAAACTCAGAACTGCTAGCTTGATCACTAACAAAGCGTCGGGATTAACGAGACGCAAGAGGTAAGAAGGCTCGTTTAACATTCGGTATTCAAGACAATACTATTGAAGACAATGTGTCCTAAAAGCAATATGCCTTAAGAATAACGTGTATTAAACAAACCTCTATATTTAAAAGTCTGTCGTGACTAGATCATCTGAATGTTAATTTGGTTGTTGAGAGGCTTGACCTTCTCCTGCAACCTTTTCAAATCTTCGATAACCGCATCATTCAAGCGAGTCTCTGCCTTGTGGCGTGTGAGATTCTGCTGCATGCGTTCTTTTTTCGTCAGTTCTTGTCTTGCCTCTCCTCGCGCCATATCTTTAACGATATGGTACAGCTCAGAAAGAGCAGGATATTCCGAATCAAAATCGACACGCTCATCACCCTGAACATTATCCATTATGATACACACTCGGATACTGATCTCAGGTAAATCACACTGGCCTTGGATACCCGCTAAACACAAGGTATTTACGTTGTCGTAAATCGTTGCGTTACGTTTTTCAATGGCGAGTGCTTGATGCTGCTTTTGCAACTCCGTCTGCTTCTTCACTTGAAGTAGAAGGTAACCTGCGTAAGAGCCCAAGCCGAGAATGATCATTCCACCAGCAATTGCTAATAAGGTTACGTTCATTGGCTATTAACCTTTAAAGCTGTCTAAGTCGATGTCTTCAAATTGAGATAACAAGTCTTCATCAGAGTTTGTTTTCTTCTTCTTCGATTCAACGGCTGTTTCTTCGAAGATCTCTTCTTCATCGTCTTCTGGCTCTAACAGACCTAAGCGGCCCATCAGGTGTTCGATACGATCAAGCTTCTCATCAACAAACTTCTGTAGACCTGCACCTAGGTTTTCACCATTTTCGATACGATCCAACAGTGTGTTCAGTTGAGCATCGTTCTCAAGCATCTCTAACTCTTGTTCGTTAGATAGCTTACGCTCTTGTTTCGTCGGCTTCTTCGCTGGTTCAACAATCAGTGGGATTTTTTTCTTGCTGCCTAAACGTGGATCGCGATCTTGTGCAGCTTTACGCTGTTTTGCTTCGCTACCATCTGAATGGCGGCTGCCAGACTTAAGACCTTTGCGCTTTTTAACACGCTTACGCTCACGACCTTCAACATCAGATTCACTACGGTTACGAGTAACCATAGGTTCCGGAGCGCCAAGTGCGCCCGGCTTTCTTGATTTCTTACTACGACCCATTACTGCACTTTCCTCAGTAAAATTACATCATTTCCAAAAAATTCTAGTTCGAGCTTATCCCGCTCTGCCAAAAACTGGAATGTTTGACGACTAAAGAAGACGACATGTGTCGGGTCATTCTTGTAGTGCCAACCAGCAAACGCATCTACGTCTATTACTAGCTTAGTCATAAGACCAATCCAGCCTTTGGGTTTAACTAAATTCAACCATTGCTGCCACACCTTGTCTGGATGATAAAGATGTTCAATCACCTCCGTGGCAGTCACAAAGTCATACGTTTTTTCCAACACAGAGGGCTCTGGGTGGTAATAGATATCGTACAACTCCACGCTGTGTCCGGCTTCTTCTAACATAATAGATAGCGTAGGGCCCGGGCCACAACCAAAATCCAACCCTTGTGAGTTAGATGAAATTTTGTCTGTTAGTGGATCCGCGATGCGAGATAGAAAGCGGCGATAACCTTCATCACTAGGATCGTTCTCATGGAGATCATAGTGTGCTTTCTCTTCTTTTGCTTCTAACCTTTGTTCAGGTTTAACAAATACCAGTTCACATTGCTGACACTGCAGATAGGCTCTGCGTTTGTCTTCAAAATAGTGATTCACGCCTTGGTGATGGCATAAGGGACAAGTATACATAGCACATCCTTAAACAGGGATGCGAAACATACCAGAAACTGAGTTTATAGTGGAGAGGTATTGGGTATTTTTTCATCAAATCAATAAAAAAAGCGATAGGAAAACCTATCGCTCTCTAAATCTGCCTTTATCGGCCAAAATTTGCATACTCAACTTGGTACACAAATCTCCCTTTGTTATTGGTGCTTTCCATGCCAAGTTTGTTTGTTGTTCATCGTCCTGATGAGTTTTGGCTATCCTTTTCTAACACCTTGTTGCTGGGCTGTCCTAGCCTGATCCATTTCTGTCTATACCATTAGACTAGATGATCATCCATATCTAAGTCAGCTCCTAGCTGATGGCGATTACTTTACCCGGTTACAAAAAGACTACAAGAGTGCTACTTCACACTTTCGTACACGAATCGACCACACATTGATAAATCAGACATTAAATAGAAACGCATAAATAAAACCCACACAAAAGAAAACACCCCAACCATTACTGATCAGGGTGTCTCTTTAACCTCGCTCGAACGTACATTTCTTTACTCTGGCTAAGAGCAAGAAACCGACAAATTAGTGTAGACCACCAACGTACTTCGATAAGGTATCAATGTCTGCGTCTGTTAACTTTTTAGCTACATCACGCATCATCGCATTCATGTCGTTATTACGGCTATCATCGCGGAATTTCTCAAGTTGAGCCTTGATGTAATCTGCGTGTTGGCCTGAAATTTTAGGGAAACCAGAAAGTTCGGTGCCGTTACCACGAGGACCATGACAAGCAGTACACGCTGTTAGGCCGCGTTCTGAGTCACCCGCCGTGTAAAGAACCTTACCTTCATCTACAACATTTTCAGGAGTAGAGTTATTAGAGATAGGGAGAGAGGCGTAGTATGCCGCTAGGTCAGCCATATCTTCTTCAGATAAAGGCATCGCCATTGCACCCATTACAGGTTCATAACGACCTTGTTTACCACCACTCGTCATACCTAACTTAAGCTCTTTTAACTGCTTTATTAGGTACTTCTCATGTTGACCAGCCAGTTTAGGGTACTGGGTGATCAGACTGTTGCCGTCAGCACCATGGCAGGCGACACATGTTTGTGATTTGGCTTTACCAGCTTCAATACTACCTTGAGCCCATACTGAGCAGCTGGCTAAAAGACTCAAAATTAGCGCTAATTTCTTCATGACATTCCATTATAATTATCAAGCTTCCAGTACCACTCTATGTTGCCACTCATGGTACAATAGGCGACCTTATGCCGAGCACGGTTATTTTACACAAATTCACAAAAAAGTAATCAATCGACTACACAAAGTCGAGATGGAGTTAACAGTGAGCGTAAAAATTCATTATCAAAACACGCATTTCATTACCAGTGCACCTGATATTCGTCATTTACCAGAAGACGAAGGAATCGAAATTGCGTTTGCAGGACGCTCCAATGCTGGTAAATCTAGCGCGCTAAACCGCGTTACCAACCAAAAAAGCTTGGCGAAAACCAGTAAAACACCAGGTCGAACTCAGTTAATTAACCTATTCAAGGTAACAGATGGTTGTCATATCGTCGATTTACCTGGATATGGCTTCGCTCAAGTCCCCCTTGAAATGAAGAAAAAATGGCAGAAGTCGCTAGGTGAATACCTACAACGCCGAGAAAGCTTGAAGGGCTTAGTGGTATTGATGGATATCCGTCACCCAATGAAAGACCTTGACCAACAAATGATCTACTGGGCTATCGATAGCCGCATCCCAGTACAGGTTTTGTTAACAAAAGCCGACAAGCTGAAAAGCGGCGCGCGTAAAGCACAGCTACTGAAAATCCGTAACGATGCAAAATCTTTCGGTGGTGATGTCGCGGTTGATGTCTTCTCTTCAATGAAAGGTATCGGTGTTGACCAACTGCGTGCCAAGATGGATGAGTGGTTCGCGCCAGCGCTAGCAGACGAAGAACACAACGATTCAGAGTAGTCTCTATATAGATGGACTAGATCACTACCATAAAGTGATCGCACCTTATCAATACCCTGCCTTATATAGGTGGGGTATTTTTTTACCTATAAATTAGCGGGTTAAATTCAAAAACTAAGGATAAAAAACAAGATAAACCCGTTATAAGCAACAGAAGTGGACCATACTAAAAAACAGACTTTGATAAACAGAATATAGAGAAAGGAATACTCATGTGGAAAACACTCTTGGCCGTAATGGCAATGATGCTGATACCGGTTATAGGCCACACCTCTGAAGCAGAACCAACAGAAGCATCACTGATCAACGTCGATATGACCTTAGATCTCGATGGCATGGAGAAGTATGCTCAGGAGGCCAGTGAATCTCTTGAGAAGATATCGCAATCTTTGCAAGCCATCGTCAATAACCCCAATCTCAGCGAAAACCAGCAACAAGCCTTGAATCACACCGTCGACAGCATGAATAAATTTGCGGCTTCAACTCAGACATCACTCAATCAACTCCCTCAAGCCTTGGATCAATCTCGCCTCGCCTTTAAACAAACCAGTCAAATGCTGCTCGATGATATACAGACCAAGATCATCATTGCGCTGGCGGCGGTTATCGCTGTCATTATTATCGCTTTAACCGCTATCTATCTGCTTATCCTGAAACCCATGCAGCAAACCTTGGTGAAAGCGACCAACAATATCTCTTCGATGGCGCACTCCATCCAGATCACCGCCGAAGCACTGAAATACAGCACCGAGAAACAACAGAAAATCATGGACTACATCGAGCATTCACCCGCTCAATACACTGATAAATAAGGTGCGAGCTAGCTATCCTTTACCGGAAATTTGTAAAATAAAAGTTATTTCAAATGAAAAAACAATCGAATTTGAGACGGATTAAAATTACCAATTTCTGATTGAGTTCCAAATTTAAGAAAACTAACGTAATAAAGACGATTTTTGAAAAGCCTAGGAAAAGGCATGAAAAGTAAGCGGAGTAGTAGGATAAATATGGTTGGAAATATTTTTCTTTCGCACAAGAAAAAACGCCCCAGTCAAATGCTGACTGGGGCGGCTGAATCAGCCTAATCCAATAACGTGAAACAAAAGGTCTGAAAGATAGAACATCTTACCTCTGTACCCTACGAGATTTAATGTACAACAATTGCTCAGAAATGAAAACATTTTTTGTAATTTTTTTTCATGAATGTTTTATTAAAACACCCAGGTTCTTTCCACAATTCGACTTTATTTTAGATAAAAAAAAGCCAGTGTTTGTGCACTGGCTCATACTAATTCACTCGATAAGGTCAAAAACTGATTAGTGGGCTTGATCCCAGTTATCACCGTGGCCAGCTTCCGCAACAAGCGGAACGGCTAGCTCAGCAGCGGATTCCATCAATTCTTGTACTTTACTTTCAATTTCGGCTAAAGATGACTCTTCCACTTCAAATACCAATTCATCGTGCACTTGCATTAGCAGTTTCACACGACCATCGCCTTCCGCTTGAATCCACTCATCAACCAATAGCATCGCTTTTTTGATAATGTCAGCCGCCGTACCTTGCATTGGTGCGTTGATCGCCGCACGCTCAGCCGCTTTACGACGCATGCCATTTCGAGATTTAATCTCCGGCAAATGTAAACGACGACCATAAATCGTTTCAACAAAGCCCTGCTCTGACGCTGCGCTACGTGTGTCTTCCATGTACTGCATTACGCCAGGATAGCGTTCAAAGTAGGTGTCCATGTAATGTTGCGCTTCACCGCGAGGAATACCCAGCTGCTTAGCCAAACCAAAGGCACTCATACCATAGATAAGACCAAAGTTAACCGCCTTGGCACGACGACGCTGCTCAGAGGTAACGCTTTCAATATCAACGCCAATAATTTCAGCCGCAGTGGCTGCGTGGATATCTTTGCCTTGTTGGAAAGCTGCCAATAAGGCTTTGTCGCCCGACAGGTGCGCCATAATACGTAATTCAATTTGTGAGTAATCGACCGCTAGAATCTTCCACCCATGTTGAGCAACAAATGCTTGGCGGATACGACGACCCTCTTCATTACGAATTGGGATGTTCTGCAAGTTTGGATCGGTCGAAGACAAACGACCTGTCGCTGTCACCGCTTGGTGATAAGACGTATGAACACGGCCCGTTTCAGCGTTGATCATCTTAGGTAGTTTATCGGTGTACGTCGATTTCAGTTTTGCTAGGCCACGATACTCAATGATCAGCTTAGGCAGCGGGTAGTCCAACGCTAACTCTTGCAACACTTCTTCGTTGGTTGAAGGGCTACCTGATGGCGTTTTCTTGATAACGGGCAGACCCATCTTTTCAAACAAGATCGCTTGCAACTGTTTTGGCGAGTTCATGTTGAACTCTTGCTCTGCAATCTCATAAGCTTTCTGCTCTAGCTCAACAAGACGAACCGCAATCTCTTGCGATTGAGCCCCTAGTAACATGTCATCGATAAAGACACCTGTGCGTTCAATACGAGACATCACAGGAATCAGTGGTACTTCTATCTCTTCATAAATTGCTTTTAGCTTTTCATCTTGCTCAATGTTTTCCATTAAACGATGATGAAGACGCAATGTCACATCCGCATCTTCCGCTGCATATGGAGATGCTTCGCCCAATTCAATCTGGTTGAAAGTAAGCTGTTTTTTTCCTTTACCTGCAATTTGCTCAAATGAGATACAGCTATGCTGAAGGAAACGCAGCGCTAAGCTATCCATATCATGCTTACCACCTACGCTATTGAAAACGTATGATGCCAGCATGGTGTCGTGTTTGATGCCTTTCATCTCGATATCGTAGCGCGCTAAAACGCTCATATCGTACTTCAGGTTTTGACCTACTTTTGCTTGCGTGTCATCTTCTAGTATCGGTTTAAGCTGTTCTAGTACCCAATCACGATCCAGCTGCTGCGGTGCATCGAGGTAGTCATGAGCAACCGGCACGTAAGCGGCAACGCCTTCTTCGGTGGCAAATGATAGACCGACAAGGTTAGCGACCATGTAGTCTAGGCTGTCTGTCTCTGTATCAAAAGCAAACACTTCAGCCGCTTTAAGTTTTTCTAACCAAGTATTGAAAGTATCTTCATCTAGAATCGTTTCGTAGTGGCTGCGATCAATCGTCACTGCAGAGGTATTCATCTCAACAGCTGAAGTGGCAGACGAGCCGTTGCTGCGTACCGCACCTGATCTTTCAGCCGCTTCCACCACCCCATTACCGCCATCAAGTAACTCATTGAGCCAAGACTTAAACACCAGCTGACCATATAGCTTAATCAGCTCATCAATGTTTGGTTGAGCTTTCACGAGCGATTCCGGTGTTTCTTCTAACTCAACATCCAACTTAATGGTCGCAAGCTCGTAAGACATCTCAGCGTTGTCTTTATTATCAATAAGCTTCTTCGCCATGGTTTTTGAACCACGAAAGCCAAGCGCCGCAATGTCATCAAGATTTTGATACAGTTTTTCGATGCTGCCGATGCCTTGCAACAGAGCCGTCGCTGTCTTATCACCCACACCCGGCACGCCCGGAATGTTATCGACTTTATCCCCCATTAGAGCAAGGTAATCGATGATCAACTCAGGTGGGATACCAAACTTCTCGATAACGCCTTCACGATCCATCACCACGTTGGTCATGGTATTGATCAAAGTAACGTTGTCATCGACCAGTTGCGCCATATCTTTATCGCCAGTACTGATAAGAACAGGCATGCCCATCGCGGAAGCTTGAGAAGCCAGCGTACCAATCACGTCATCGGCTTCTACCCCAGGGATAGAGATAAGCGGTAGACCCATTGCACGAATGACATTATGCAGCGGCTCGATCTGGCAACGAAGGTCGTCAGGCATTGGTGGACGGTTTGCTTTGTACTCTGGGTACATATCATCACGGAACGTTTTCCCTTTCGCATCAAAAATTACCGCCATACGATCAGAAGCGAATTGACGCATCATGCTACGTAGCATGTTAACCACACCATAAACAGCGTTGGTTGGGATATCACCATTGCTCATTGTGCCAGGGTAAGCATGGAACGCGCGATATAAGTAAGAAGAGCCATCGATTAGAATCAATGGATTATCAGGAATACGAGCCATAATGTTTGTGTATCCAGTAAGTACAGAAATAATCTGTTAAGAATGCCACGTCTGTTGGTTGGATTCTACGTTGTCGATCCGTATCCGTTCATTCGATTGTATTCGTTATAATCAATTTATTGTTATTTTTTGTTCTGAGACACCAGCCACCTGTGGATAACTCTGTTTATATTATTTATCCACCCTGTTGAGAACTAAGGTAAAGCAATAAAAAAACAAACATAAACAACTGAAAATAAAGGTAAAAATAACAGATCGAACAGATGATCAACGATCTTTTTTCGATCCTGCATTGTGGAAAAGAATACTGATGGCGTTTTATTCATAAAAATACGTACCACTAAATATGCATCTTGTTGAAATAGAGGTATAAAAAAAGCGACACCCGAAGATGTCGCCTAGCAAAAACCGGTAAAGCTATTCAAATTGAATACCACAGCTTTACCTAAAAGCTATAAATTACACTGGAAGCAATGTGAGCAATGTCGTGTCAAAAAGAACTTAGTATAAGTTCGCGAGAATTCTGTTACGTAACCAAGTAGATACTTGAGTACTCAACATCCTTGTGAACATTTCCTCATTCCCTAAGACAGGGTTAATAATAATGATTATCATTTAATAGTCAACAGTTAAATGATAATAAATCTCATTTAATTTATAATTAGTGAATCATCACACTAGTTTCAATCACTCATCACACTGAAAGTGTCTTCAAAAAATAGATTCGATTTTCAGTAATATCTTCTTTTTCTTCCAGTTTTTCGATTTGATAGCCGTTTCTCAATAACAAACGCAGCATAGCTGGAAACTGATTGCGAGATTTAACTTTCAGCTGTTGGTACCCCTGTTGTTCTACCCAAAGTTCCTGAGCATCGAGTTGCGCCTGTGCGACCCCTTTGTTTCTAGCAAGTGGAGAAACGCCCCCAAACCAACTATAAAAGGTCTGCTGATCCAATTCATAGCCGATCTTAAAACCAAGTAACACGCCTGCTTCTTCAGCAACGAGGATCAGGCTTGTTTTACCCGCTAACCGCTCCGATAAAGATGCGACACTCTCTTTTTTAGCGAACTCAGAGATTTGCTCGACCACAGACACCACTTCTTCTAACGAACCTTCACGTACGACAACTGACACTTATTTCATCCTTATAAACGAAAGGGCTGGCACAATGGCCAACCCTTTTACTGATCACTTAAGTTCATTCTGCGCAGTTACTTTTCTTTTAAATGCTCTGATACTTGTGCATTGTCTTCCGCAAGCCACTCTGCGACATCTTTAGCAAAGTAAGTAAGAATGCCATCGGCGCCCGCACGCTTAAAGCACAGCAGTGATTCCATGACGGTTTCGCGCTCTTTCAACCAACCATTTTGAATAGCGACTTTGTGCATCGCATATTCACCAGACACTTGGTAAGCAAATGTCGGCGCTTGTAGTTCATGCTTCACACGGCGCACGATGTCTAGGTAAGGCATGCCTGGCTTCACCATCACCATGTCCGCGCCTTCATTCAGATCGATTGCCACTTCGTGAATCGCTTCATCGCTGTTTGCCGGATCCATCTGGTAGTTTTTCTTGTTACCACCTTTCAGGTTTGAAGCACTGCCGACAGCATCGCGGAATGGGCCGTAGTAGCACGATGCGTATTTCGCTGAATACGCCATAATTTGGGTGTGAATATGACCGGCTTCTTCTAGCGCTTCACGGATTTTACCAATACGACCGTCCATCATATCTGATGGGGCAACCACATCAGCCCCCGCTTCAGCGTGTGACAGCGCCTGCTTGATCAAAACTTCGGTCGTCTCATCATTCATCACGTAACCATCTTCATCGATGATACCGTCTTGGCCGTGAGTAGTGAACGGGTCTAGTGCTACGTCAGTAATAACGCCCATGTTTGGCACGTGCTCTTTTAGTAAACGTACTGCACGTTGAACTAAACCTTCCGAGTTATGAGCTTCAACCGCACATAAACTTTTAGCGTCTTGGTTCACTACCGGAAACAGAGCAATCGCAGGAACACCTAATTTTGACAGGTAATCCGCTTCCTCAAGCATAAGATCGATCGACAGGCGTTCAACACCCGGCATGGACTCTACAGGCTCGCGGCGTTCTTTGCCCATAAGGATAAACATTGGGTAGATGAGATCATCCACAGACAATTGATTTTCTGCCATTAGGCGACGGCTAAAGTCGTGCTTGCGCATACGGCGCATACGACGACCTGGAAATTGACCTTGAATTGAAACAGACACTAGATTCTCCTTGCCTAGTCTAAGCACGAAATACTTAGATATGAAAAGTGCTAAATACAAGCAAAAGCATATCATTGATGGCTCAGGACGCTAGCAGTAAAGTATAAAACCCATTCAAAAATAGGGATGAATGGCAAAAAATGACCTTCTCCTCACACTGCCGTATACTCATGACAACTCAGTAAAGACCGCTTTCAGGACAAAATAATGATCGACACCCATGCTCATATTTACGCGAGCGAATTCGACGAAGACCGCGAACAAGTAGTACAACGCGCACGAGATCAAGGAATTGATACGATTCTGCTGCCTAATATCGACTTAGAATCTATCGAGCCAATGCTAGCGACGGAAGCACAGTTCCCTGAGGTGTGTCACTCAATGATGGGCTTACACCCCTGCTACGTGGATGCCAATATTGAACAAACCCTGAAAACCATTCGAGCTTGGTTCGATAAGCGTGACTTTATCGCCGTAGGTGAAATTGGCATCGACCTGTACTGGGATAAAACCTTTAAAGCCGAACAAGAGATGGCGTTTGTGACTCAACTACAGTGGGCAAAAGAACTCGATTTACCAGTAGTGATCCATACTCGAGACTCTATTGAAGAGACACTAACTCTACTTCGTCAAGAGCAAGACGGTCGCTTACGTGGCGTGTTCCACTGCTTTGGAAGCAGCTTAGAAGAAGCTCAAGCAATCAACGCGATCGGCTTTCATCTTGGATTAGGTGGTGTTTCGACCTTTAAGAATTCGGGGATGGATAAGGTAATCCCACATCTGGATATGAATTACGTCATCTTGGAAACAGATTGCCCTTATTTAGCACCCGCGCCACACCGTGGTAAACGTAATGAACCCGCTTATACGGAGTTGGTTGCGAAACGTATTGCCGACCTAAGGGGCATGACAATGAAAGAAGTTGACGCAATAACCACTCAAAATGCGAGAGACTTATTTAATTTGTCATAAATCAAATTGATTTAAACCCCCAAAACATTTGAGAAGAGCTAGCAACAGGTCTATTATCAACTACATTCATATGGAGATGATAATTATGTGTGACCACTCACAGCACTTGCAACGCCAGCATCGAACCTTGTGGCATAAAATATTAGGGATTAAAGAGCTCTACATATGTCAAAACTGTGGATATCAGTTAAAGATTCGATAAACAAGACACAACAAAAAAGCGGCCTATGGCCGCTTTTTTATTGTTAAATGACTCGTTAAGAAGCACGGTTCAATTAAGATTCAGCTTCTTCCTCTTCATCGCCATTCGGCTTACGCACATAGAAGCGCGCAAAGAACAGACCAATCTCAAACAAAATACACATTGGAATGGCCAACAGCGTTTGCGATATCATATCAGGTGGTGTCAGCATCATGCCGATAATGAACGCACCCACAACAATATAAGGGCGCTTTTCAGACAGCGATTTAGGCGTTGTCGCACCAGTCCAACATAACAAGATAATCGCAACAGGCACTTCAAAAGCAATACCAAAGGCCAAGAACAGTGCCAGTACAAAATCAAGATAACTCGATATGTCTGTCGCAAACTCCACCTGTCCCAAAGAGATAGTGGTAAAGAAGCTAAATACCAACGGGAATACCACGAAGTAAGCAAACGCTACACCACAGTAAAACAGCAGCGAACTTGAAGCCAGCAAAGGCATTATCAAACGCTTCTCATGTTTGTATAAGCCCGGTGCAACAAAAGCCCATACTTGATACAAAATAAACGGTACCGCGACAAAAATAGAGGCGACTAAAGTTAACTTTAATGGCGTGAAAAATGGTGATGCAACATCCGTTGCAATCATCGTCGCCCCTTCAGGTAGGCGATCTACCAAAGGGGCCGATACGAATTCATAAATATCATTAGCAAAATAAATTAGCCCAACAAACACAACCAGAACGGCAACAATCGCACGCAGTAGGCGATTACGTAGCTCTAGAAGGTGGCTAATTAAAGGCTGTGTCTGCTCAGTCGAAGACATGTCAAACCTCTTAAAAGGAAGATCGAAAAGGAGCCGCGCGCCTATCTATCCAGTTGAATTAGTATCCACTTGAATAGCTATTTACTTAAATATGTAGCTACTTAAACATCTAGCTACATAAGTATCTGGCGACTCCTCCTTGCGAGACTATTCGGCTTTCTTATCTGACGGTGCTGAAGCCTCACTGTTAACCTGAATAGTTTCAGATTCCACAGTTTCCGTGACACTGGATTTAGTCTCACTTGGCTTATCAGACTCAGGCTTAGCATATGGACGTTGAACCTCAGCAGCGGCCTGCTTAAGTTCATCCACTGATGCTTGTAGGTCTGGAGATAAATCTTCCATACCCATTTTTTCCGCCTTACGTAGGTTTTCTTGCAGCTCTTGTACCTTAAGCTCATGAGAAAGTTCATCTTTCACACTATTCGCCATGCTTTTCGCTTGTCCAACAAACTTGGAGACACTGCGAATCGCTACAGGCAAACGCTCAGGTCCTAAAACCACTAACCCAACGACAGATATTAATACCAGTTCCCAAAAACCGATATCAAACACGATTTACGCCTGCTCTTTGTCTTTCTTTGTTTCAGCAGTTGTTTCAGCGCTCGCTTCTTTCTTCTGCTGTTCAATATTCTTTGGTTCAAAGTCTGCGTCTTTCTTATCTGCAGGCTTTTCTTCATCGCTCATCGCTTTTTTGAAGCCTTTAACCGCTGAACCTAAGTCACCACCCATGCCGCGCAGTTTCTTTGTTCCGAATAGCAAAATTACAATTACAGCAATGATTAAAAGTTGCCAAATACTGATACCACCCATTGTCATTGTCCTCGGGTCTGTCTACACATAAAAATATTAAGAGAGTCTACTGTCTAACGACGGTAAGCTCGCCAACTAAGCAACCAAAATGTGACACCTGCGATGCCACAGCCCATGGATAGCTGCTCATAAGGGCTTGAAACTAATATTGCGGAGCATACGACTAAAGTAGCTCCAACGCCAAACAAAAACTTTCCAGTCGCTTGCTGACGCTTACTATCTCGGTAGCCTTGATAAAGCTGATCCATTCTGTGGTTCATCGCTTTACCTTGGCGCAAGCTGTCATAAAGTAGCTCTGGCAGCTCTGGCAGTTTTTCTGCCCAGAATGGCGCGCGCTCTTTGACTGCGTTAATCACAGCTTGCGGCCCCACTTGATTCATCATCCAAGTTTCTAGGAAAGGCTTCGCCGTTGCCCATAAATCAAGTTGCGGATACAACTGGCGGCCTAGGCCTTCCACATACAACAAGGTCTTCTGCAAAAGCACCAACTGAGGTTGAACCTCCATGTTGAAACGTCTTGCTGTATTAAATAAGTTTAGCAACACATGGCCAAATGAGATCTCGCCAAGTGGTTTGGCAAAAATAGGCTCACACACCATACGAATCGCAAATTCGAAATCATTGACGTTGGTGTCGTGTGGCACCCATCCAGAATCCACGTGCAGCTCGGCAACTTTACGATAATCTCGATTAAAGAACGCCAGCAGGTTTTCGGCTAAATAGCGCTTATCTTCGCTGTTGAGCGTGCCGACAATGCCACAATCCAAGCCAATCCACTGAGGATTATCTGGATTTTCAGGGTTAACGAACACGTTGCCAGGGTGCATGTCTGCATGGAAAAAGCTGTCGCGGAACACTTGGGTGAAGAAGACTGTCACACCGCGTTCAGCCAGCAATTTCATGTTAGTGCCGTTGGCGTTTAGCGTTTCAATGTCTGAAACTTGAATACCATAGATTCGTTCAGACACCATCAAGGTTTCACTGCTTAAATCAGGGATAACCTCTGGAACATACAGCTCTTCACTACCCTCAAAATTACGTCGCAGTTGAATCGCATTGGCCGCCTCACGACGCAGATCGAGTTCATCAAGTAGCGTTTTTTCGTACTCGTGAACCACCTCAACGGGTTTCAAACGACGTGCTTCAGGAAGCGACTTAGCGACTATACGCGCCATTCGGTGCATCAGTTTTAGATCTGCATCAATCACCGGGCGAATATCAGGTCGAATTACCTTGAGAACAATCTCGCGACCACTCTCTTTTAGCTTTGCCGTATGCACCTGAGCTATAGAAGCCGAAGCCAGTGGCTCAATATCAAAATCAGTAAACCAGTTATCTAAACTGCCACCCAATGCCGTTTCCATATCTTGCTTGGCCAACGCGCCATCAAATGGCGCCACTTGGTCTTGCAACAACGCCAATTGATCGGCGATATGAGGAGGAAATAGGTCACGACGTGTCGACATCATCTGTCCGAATTTGATCCAGACCGGCCCTAATTCTTGTAATGCTAAACGCAAGCGGTGGCCTAACTCTTTATCTTGATGCTTATTCTTGAGCCAAAACAGTGACTTTCTCGCCAGCAAAGGGGCTTTAGTCAATTGGTGTTCTGGCATCAACTCATCAAGGCCATACTCTAACTGTACCTTGATAATATGATAAAGACGTTTCACTTCTGCAGGGGTCATGCTTTCTCCAACAGAGTATTCAATTTTGATTCAAGGCGTGCGGTGGCACTTTTTACGTCATCAACCTGATCGCAAAAATGTGCGACTTCTAACGGAGCGGGTGCCATTTTCCACTCCTCAGTCAAAACCTGAGCAAGGTGGTTTTGATGCTTAGTTGCCTGCTTGGCCATCAGGTCACCCACATTTTTAGCGCTTTGGACCAAGGTATGCGCAACCACATCGCCAGTCACTCGTGACAACCACTCTTCCAAGTCAGGCTTGCAGTCTGTCATCAATTGAGCAAATTTTTGTGCCAACTGAATATCACCGTCTAAGATCAGCTTATCTTGCTTGATCAGCTTAGTGATATTCGACTGCTCACGCAGTTCCGGTAATACCGATAGGTTCAAGGATAAGTAACAATCAGGTTGTCCTTCGTATTCAGCCAATACATCAATTTGTTGGCTGAAAACGAAAGTGAGTGTTTTATTCAACTCTTTCAAATTGACTTGAATGATCTGCCCCTTTAAACGCGACAAACGACGAACCAAGGCTGGATCATCGTTCACGAAAGTATTTAAAGAGGTTTCAATAACCGCGGTGACCAATGGATCAAATGGCATGACTGTCCTTACCTTTGAAAACGGATAAGCCTTAACCTATCCGTTCTGTCTTTATTCTTTTATTGTCTAGCCAGCTCAACGAGCCTACTACAAGTTCGACTAGAACTTGTAACCTCGGTGCAGCGCAACAATGCCGCCCGTTAGGTTGTAGTATTTAGTGTTTTCAAAACCCGCTTCTTGCATCATGCCTTCCAAAGTTTCTTGATTTGGGTGCATGCGGATAGATTCGGCAAGGTAGCGGTAGCTGTCTGCATCATTGACAATCAGCTCACCAATTTTAGGTAACAGGTGAAAGGAATATGCGTCATACACTTTCGATAGTGGCTCAAGTACTGGCTTCGAAAACTCCAGAACCAACAGGCGGCCGCCCGGCTTAAGTACGCGGAACATTGAACGCAATGCTTGGTCTTTATCGGTTACGTTACGCAGACAGAAGCTGATCGTAATGCAATCAAAGTAGTTATCTGGAAATGGTAGGTCTTCAGCATTGGCTTGTACGTAGTGCACATTGCCCACAATACCGTTATCTCGCAGCTTATCACGGCCAACATTCAGCATTGAATTGTTGATATCAGCAAGAACCACGTGGCCTTTTTCACCAACAATACGCGAGAATTTCGCCGTAAGATCGCCAGTACCACCACCGAGGTCTAGAACACGTTGACCCGGGCGAACGCCACTGCAATCAATCGTGAATCGCTTCCACAAGCGGTGAACACCACCCGACATTAAATCATTCATAATGTCGTATTTAGCAGCTACAGAGTGAAATACCTCTGCGACTTTCGCGACTTTTTCGTCTTTCGCGACGGTTTCGAAACCAAAGTGTGTGGTTTCTGACTCTACTTCTGAATTTGTCTGCACGCTTGTGTCCATAATGCTGTTATCTACCATGGTAAGTTCTCATCGACAGCGCACTGTGTGTTTAGAGGCGCTGCGGTCGATTAGTTTACTTTATCCTCAGCAGGTTGTCTTTCTACTAACGAGTCATTTTCTGAAAAAGCCTCATTTTGCGCCATTTCAGCCAAACCTATCGAAATCGGTTTTTTCACTTCAACACCCAATTGCTTGAAGCTTTCTGCCTGACGAATCACATTACCCCGCCCTGTTACTAGCTTATTCATCGCCCCTTGGTAGCTTTGATTGGCTCTATCTAATGAGCTACCAAGGCCTTCCATGTCATCAACGAACAAGCGCAATTTGTCGTAAAGCTTGCTCGCACGTTCCGCAATAACTTGAGCGTTCTGGTTCTGCCTGTCGTTGCGCCACAGGTTATCAATGGTACGCAGTGCCACCAGCAAGGTCGTTGGGCTAACCAAAATGATGTTTTGCTCCATCGCGTCTTTGACTAAGCTAGGGTCGGCTTGAATCGCCACTTGAAATGCTGGCTCTACCGGAATAAACATCAACACATAATCGAGGCTCTGAATGCCTTTGAGTTGATGATAATCTTTCTGGCTCAAGCCTTTGATGTGCGCTCTTAGAGAAACTAAGTGATCCCGTAGTGCAGCATCGCGTTGTTGATCAGTTTCAGCATTGAAGTAGCGTTCAAAGGCCACCAACGCCATTTTCGAATCCACCACCACTTGCTTATCTTGTGGCAGATGCACAATCACATCCGGTTGATAACGCTTGCCCGCATCGTTTTGCAGGTTCACTTGCGTTTGGTATTCATGGCCTTCGCGCAGGCCTGATTCAGCGAGCACACGAGCCAGTACCACTTCGCCCCAGTTACCTTGCTGTTTATTATCACCCTTGAGCGCTTGAGTCAGATTTACGGCTTCACGCGTCATGCTCTCATTCAGACGTTGCAGGTTTTTCAATTCATGCACTAAGGTGTGGCGCTCTTTGGCTTCTTGGCTAAAGTTATCGTTAACCTGCTTTTTAAAACCTTCTAGCTGTTCTCTCAAAGGTGACAACAAACCTTCTAGGCTCTGCTTGTTCTGCTGATCAACCTTGGCGGTTTTAGTTTCAAATAACTGATTAGCTAAATGCTCAAACTGTTGCTTTAATCGAGATTCAGCATGCTCCAACAGCTGCAGTTTTTCATTATTGGCGAGATTTTCTTGATCGTGCCTCGCCTCTTGCTCTCGCAGCTCAGCTTCTAGCTCTGATTTATGAGCTTTAAGCACATTGATCTCATCAGCATATTGCTGGCGCTCCTGCTTAACGGCTTCAAAATAACGAAGCTTTTCCATCGCGGCCATCACCTTGCCGTGCGCTTGCTTGAGTTCAAATACCGCTTTATCTCGCTCATCATCCAGCTCATCCAACTCTTGTTGTGCCTCTGCAAGCGATAACTTGAGTTGCGACTGTTGAGATTGATGCAACAAACGATCGGACTCAAGTTGCTGTTCAAGAAGTCGCTGTTGAAAAGAGAACTTTTGCTTTATCCACCAACCCACCACACCGCTGCTGACGAGCGCGCCAGAAATTGCAGCAATAAGCGTTGCTTGATGTTCGATAATCCATTGCATGATAATGATTTAGCCTAATTGGAAGTAACTCATTAAATGGTATTTTGATACTGGATAAATGTCCAGTTTGCCGTATTAAAATTCGCCAGATAGACTAAGCGCTCTGTATTAATTTCCATCAAATTAGAATGAGTTGCTATGAACGAACGTCGTGCCTTGGGCTTTGGCCTTTCCGCAGTGCTACTGTGGTCAACGGTCGCTACTGCTTTTAAGCTGACCCTTGCTGAGTTTTCACCGATTCAAATGCTGACCATCGCCAGCATTGTGTCGTCGATTGCACTGATCGCGGTTTGCGCCTTTCAAGGCAAACTTACTCAGTTGAGTACTACGTTTCTTTCCAACCCTTGGTATTACCTCCTGCTCGGTTTGGTGAATCCTCTAGCCTACTACCTGATTCTCTTTAAAGCGTATGACCTACTGCCCGCTTCTCAAGCTCAAGCCATCAACTACAGTTGGGCGATCACCCTAACTTTAATGGCAGCGGTGTTTCTAGGACAAAAAATTCGCAAACAAGATTGGATTGCGTGTACCTTCAGCTATGCAGGTGTCGTGGTGATAGCCACCAAAGGCGACGTGCTAGGCATGCAGTTCGATAGCCCACTCGGTGTGGCACTGGCGCTGCTTTCAACCCTGCTTTGGGCGGGTTACTGGATTCTCAACACCAAAAACAAGGCTGACCCTGTGGTTGGCGTACTGCTTGGGTTCTTAGTGGCATTGCCATTCGCGATTGGCTTAACCCTTTACGAAGGTGAAAGCTTTAGCCAAATCACAGCGAAAGGTTGGATGGCGGTGACTTATGTGGGCCTATTTGAGATGGGGATTACCTTTGTATTGTGGCTATCAGCACTGAAACTGACCAACAACACAGCACGTATCAGTAACCTAATCTTTGCCTCACCGTTTATCTCACTAATGCTACTTTCAACCATCATTGGCGAAGAGATTCACCCGGCGACACTGTTTGGCCTGGTATTAATCATTTCCGGCTTGGTGATTCAACAAGTTAAATGGGGCAAGAAAAGGGACAGCCTCAGCACAGAAAGTTAGTGGTTATCGTTGAGTAAAGCCATCGGAGAATGAAAGGTAAAGTGCATCGGTGTCTGGAATGGAAATCTGATGAGGAAGCCAGTTCCCCCCTTATCGGAGTGGAACTGTGGTCGATACAGATCCACAACCTTTAAAGCTTATCTGCGGGGAGCCGTTTTACACGCTAGCACCTTAGCGGTATCTAAAACTCAGCACGCATGTGGTTCAATTAAACTCTGTGACAGAACCATATGACTGCGTGACTTTGCGGTATTGAGTCGGCGTCATGTCATAGAACCTCTTAAACAGTAACCGAAAATGATTGATATTGCTGTAGCCCACTTGACGACTGATGGTCTCAATGTTCAGTCGAGTAGTGCTCAGCTTATCCTTTGCAGAAAAGAGACGCAGACGCTGAATGTAATTAACCGGAACGTCGCCGGTTGCCGCTTTAAATCGACGTGTCATCTGTTTTTCGCTCAAAAAACTTTTACTCGCGCACCGCGCCACGGTCAGATTGCCTGGGGGTTCATGATGCATCCAGTCTTGCAGCTTGTGGATCAGAGCGTCATTATGCTGCTTATATTGTCCGAAACTGGTCAGACAAATCCGCGAGACACTGGAAATATCACCGCCGATGTAGCGCTCACAGCGCGTGCGATGTTCACTACCGAACAAGTCATCAATCATCAATAAGGTAGCGTCGTAATAATCCCTTACGCTCGACGAGCAGATAAACGGCCCTTCATGAGTAATTTTCAGATGAGGCATCAGCTTGACACGGGGATAGAGTTTGCGAAAGCTCGCCACATGTGCCCAGTGAGTAGTGGCGCATCGATGATTAAGTAAACCAAGCTCTGCCAGTAAGAACGTCCCCGTACACAAGGAGACGACAAATTGACTGCCAACCAGTTGCTGCACCAACCACGTCTTCAGGTTTTCTGGCAGCAGATAGGCCTCGTCACTCAGGTCGCCGCAACAGCCAAGCAAGAAAATGTCCGTTTTTTCAATTTTCTGCCACGGTGTGGGACAGGTAATCGTCAATCCAGAAAAAGTTTGAATGTGCACATCGTTAGGAGAAATATAATGCACTTCGGGGTCGGGTAGCCCTGCCAATTTAGCGGCGATGATTAGCATCTCTACTGGGCCGGTGATCGCAGTAGTCGGGGCATTGTTGAGTAATAAAGCTGTTATACGCAAAGGTTTGCTAAGTTCTACCATCCGTTCGAAATCACTTGTTGAGCAAATCATAACACCACTATGCGCTGTAACTAGTTATAGTAGTTAATCAAAAAAAATGAATTATCAGTCAGTCATATCGTTATAGGTCGTTGCCACTTTTTTTTAACCAATTGATAAATAAGTATTAATTATACCTACACTTCGTTAATAACCATTTATGTTGTTTTTAATAGTGTAATTACTCTATTTTATAAGATGTATTAGCAATTTGGCCGCAAATAAAAAGGGCTTTTACAGACAAAGAGGGACGAAGCTAGAAATCTGTGCTGTGTATCACCGCTCATCCCTATCATGTACGCTAGAACCGAGCGTTAACCCCATTTAGCTCGGCAATATTAATCACCCGATCCGCGGAATCTATGGTGCTGGGACGGTGGGCTACAATTACTCGGGTGATCGCAGCTTGGCCTCGGATCATGGTGTTGATGTGCTGCTCCGACTGGGCATCCAAATGACTGGTTGCTTCATCAAAGATTAGAATGTCTGGCTGTCGGTATAAAGCCCTGGCGAGAAGTACTCGCTGTTTTTGTCCACCGGACAAGGTATTACCCAACTCACCCACTAAGGTTTCATACGCCATCGGTAATTTCTCAATGTGTTGGCGAATATCAGCCATCGCGGCCACTTCGCGTACTCGCTGCGTATCGACATGGAGGTCGAAGAACGAAATATTTTCTTCTAGCGAGCCAGATAGCAGGGTGTCATCTTGCATTACACTCCCAATCATTTGGCGATACTCGCTCAGATTCAGCGAACTGAGTGGCGTATTGTCGATGAAAATTTGGCCTTGAGTGGGCGTTAACATACCGAGTATCAGCTTAATGACGGTGGTTTTACCACATCCTGAGGCGCCAGTCAGGGCGACGGCTTCACCCGCATGGATCTCAAAGCTGAGATCATCGATCACGCGAGTCTCGTGCTCAGAATACTGATAACTGACATGCTCAAAACGAATGCTGGGTGACAAGTGTGCGACGTCGACGTAGGAACGCTGAGGCTCGTGCTCTTCTCGCTCAGTTAGCACCACATCTCCAACGCGCTCTAAGTGTAAACTCAGCATCTTGAGCTGAAACAGAGTATCAATAAACCCTGAGACCCGGCTAGAGAACTGATCTTTAAACGATAATGCCGCTATGAGCATCCCTACAGTCAGCTCCCCTGAGAGCGCCGCAGCGGTGCCGATCCAAACGATCATGAGACCTTCAATACCAAAAACCAGGGTACTCATCGATTCGAACATAATGCCGAGTTTCTGCTGTCGAATATCGGCATTTCGCTCATCGACCAAAAGATTTTGCCAGCGAACTGCGCGATTGTCAGTACGGCCAAATAATCGGATGCTCTGGATGCTGCGGACGGTTTCTAGAAAATACGTTTTTTCCTTGGCACTGGATAAAATGAACTCGAGATTGAGTTCGCGAAATCGCGCAAACAATCCTTGTCGAAGCAAGAAGTAGACACTCATGGCCCCCAAGGCGATGGCGGCAATTTTAGGATCGTAACTCAATAGCATGGCCAGCGCGCCTACCGCCAACATCCCGTCCAACAACGCTTCGACAATTTGTTTCGTAATGGCACTTTCGATAACGTCCAAGGAATCAAACCGTGACGCAATATCGCCAAGGTTACGTTTTTCAAAAAATGGGATAGGTAAGTGCATCATGTGCTGAAAGACGCGCGCGCGCCACTGCAAGTTAAAACTGGCACTGACCGCCATGACGGTCCAAGCGCGCAATGCGCTGGCACCCACTCGGATCAGCAGCAGTAAGCCAAAACCTACAATGACCAGCGACAATAAGCTGCTATCTTGACTGGGGATAACGTGGTCAATCACCACCTGGGGAAGAAAGCTGGCCCCTAAAACACAAACTTCATACACCAACGCTAACGCGACAATTTTCGCCAATGAGCCGATCAGACCGTTAGGGCGGCCGAACACATCACGTAGGGTAGGTTGATGGATGTCATGGTGCGTGATGGTCATACTGTCGAGCGGAGTAAGCTCTAAGATCACTCCCGTGAAATGCTGAGAAAAAGCCGCGCGTGACAGACGGCGGCGGCCAATATAGGGATCGTGAATATAAAAATAATGCCGGCTGACCTTCACTAAGACGACAAAGTGATTAAGATCCCAATGCAGGATGCACGGAGCAGTGATACTCGCCAGATCGTCCACTTCGACACGTAGTGGACGACCACTTAAGTCAAGCTTTTTAGCCATGGTCATCAGATCACTTAGCCTGCTGCCATTGAGCGACACCGACATCTCGCTGCGCAAGCGGGTTAGGTTCAATTTGTGACCCCAGAACTCGGCGATCATACCGACACACGCGAGTCCACATTCAGCAGCTTCGGATTGGTAAAAGAGGGGGATCTTGCGCGAAAAACCGATCTGCAGACGTTCCGCTAAGTCATTCAGTACTGTCACAGTGTTACCTTAATGTATTCTTGGATTTTTTTGAAAGGATCAAGGAGCCATTGATAAATCTTTCGTCGTTCAACTTCTAGGCTCGCTTCAAGGTTCATTCCCGCACGAAGTGGAGTATCGTCCCCATACACATCCACCGATTGCGACATCAGCGTCACTTTGACTAAATAGACAAACGGAGGCAAAGGAGTCTTTGATTGGGAAGGCGGTTGGTATTTGAGATCATCCACCGCGACAGTTGTGGCAGAAATGGTGTCAATCACTCCCTCGTATTGACCAAATTTTTGATAGGGAAAGGCTTCATATTGCAAACGCACAGATTGACCCACAGATAAAAACCCTACCGCCCGGCTCGGAACAAACAACACCGCCTGCAGAGCTTGACCTTCAGGAATGATGCTGAGTAAAACACTGCCTTGCGACACGGGCCCTTGCGACACATTGAGTGCCGAGACGGTGCCGTCAAAAGGCGAGGAGACGACCGTATCTTTGAGCGCATTGTTGGATGCTAATTGTTGCTGAACCTCACCGACACGGCGCTGCAATTGGCCGCGCTCTAAGGCTAATTGACTGCTGAGTTGCTTAATTTCAGCACGTTTTTGCGTTTGTTGATAACGAAAATCTCCCAACTGCAATTGTAATTGCTGCAAATTAGCTTCAATGGCCAGCATGTCACTGCGACGTTGTCGAAGCTCTATTTTACTGATGGCTTGTTTCTGTTGCTCGGTGGCAAAGGAAACCAGTGTATCCTGAGCCAGTTTGAGCTGCTTTTTCTTGAGCGCGATGACCTGTTCGTGACCTTCGGTCTTGACCGCCAATTGTTGGATTTCCCGCTCCAGCGCCTGTTGCTTCTGAGCGGTTAAGGTTTCGTTGACCGCGACCTGCTGCTTGACCAGTTCGACATTTTTGTTAATCAGTGCACCCAAGTGCTGACGCAAATCGCCATCAGTGGGGTTGGTGGATTCCGTGTTGATGACATACAGCGCTTGCCCGCGTGTTACCTGCTGTCCCTCTTCTACCAGCCGCTGGCTGATAATACCGGACTCTGGAGCGAAGACGTCGGCAATGCCCCCTTTTGGCAGCAACAGCCCTTGAACTTTCTCTTTTTGGCTAAACTCCCCCCACAGAGTGAAAGCAACTACGAATAACCCAACTAGGCAGGTCAGAACAATCAAGCGCGTAAAAGTGGGCGGCAGCGCGATCAAAATGTCACCGTAGTAGCCATGCTGCCGCTCTGTCACGTCATTGCGAAATAGGCTCATTAGTACTCCAAAACGGCGCGATATTCATGAAAGTAGACCTCGGCATTACGCCAAAACAACCACCCTTGTGGGCTGATTTCTATCAGTCGACACATGGCGTCTGCCTTAGCTTGTACTACGGCTTCACGTGACAGCTGTTGCGTCGGGATGGGCCTAAAGTCCAGCGTCATGCGCCCCCGATCTACCAGTCCGGCGACGTACAAATTAGCCGCCGTTTTTTCTACCAACAAGGCGCCGGTATGGGTGAGGAAGGCGCGGTGATGCCACATCTCACACGCCGTGAATGAGCGTGCCATCTGTAGGCCCGACGCCTCATCCGAAACAAACAACGGATTGCCATCAGCAAACATAATGATGTGCGCACCTGCCCGAGCTCGCTTGAGCAGTTTGAAAAAAGAGTGCTTACCCGCGGGAGGCAAGATCTCCAACGTGCGTTCATCGCCTTGGTCAGCAAATGCTTGTTGGCACAGGGTGATCATAGTTTCATCCCAAGGGTTGCCGTAGACCACCACATCCCGATCAGAGGGCAGGTTTTGCAGGACGCTGTACACCGCGCTAATCGGATCAAACAAGTGGAGTAACTCAATGATACACTGACCGTCAAACGGTGATTGAGGGGTAGACAGCGGAACCGAGACGATGCGGCGTGTCCATTCAACCGAGCGAGGACGGCGCAATTTTCTCAGCAGATAGCCGGTGTAGCCCATGTTGATCGCCAGTTCTGCCAGGTTGTCTCTGGCCAACTGGCGTGCTTGTTCGTTGGAACACGCAAGCAAGCGCTGAATATTGTGTCGCGGCGCGACAAAAATGTCAGGTTGAACGCAGCGATCCCACCATCGAGTCAGCAAACGAAGGAGCGCGCGGGTCGGGCGTTTACCAACAGACGACATCATCAAGGCCAATGGTACTAATCGTTTGACCAGTGTGCGCTCTTGAGCTTTTTCTCGCTTGAATACTTGCGCCAGTGATGAGGGAAATGAGGGTGTTTCACCCAGTGATAAGACGTAGTTGACGTAACCGGGCTTTTTACACAGATCGATAAACTCCATGCTGCAATAATGCCGCTCGCCTAAGTACGGATCCCACACCAGCAATCCCTGAAGGGAGACGTTGAGAACGACAACGCAGTGGTGCAAGTTCCAGTGGACCAGACATGGCGGCGACAATAACTCCAGATCCGACTCCTCATGAATAGCGGTAGTGGAAAATGGTACGCCTTTCTCCGTCAAATATACCGCCAAGCGTTCGTGCAGATACATCGAGGTAAACGAGGACAGGCGCTCAGCGTGATTTTGGGAGAGAGAGAGCCCTAGTTTGGTTATGCACTGAATCAATGGGTGTTGCGCGTCGGGCAGATCGTTAGTGGGTAAGTTCATAACAGTGGTCCAATTCGGGTAAGAAGGAGGCGGGGCTTGATACCCCGCCTGCGCCGATTAGATGCGGCGGCTGTTGCTACAACATACGTTGCCATTTTTTGGTTTTGGTGATGGACGGGTTAGGCCTTCAACACCAAGACCTGCGGACTCGAGTAGTCGAGATAAACCGTCTGCAACCGCACCGGCTCCGTCAATCCCGCCAGCCACGCTACCGCCGCTCACTTGTTTTGTTTCTTCTTGAGTCAATAATTGTGTGTTTTTCATAATCGAATTTCCTTAATTTATTTTTGATTAACAAGTTGAGTTTTAATAGATTGCCAAACTGACAGTTCTATAAAACTCAAATTCAAATTATTGAATCTTTTTTTTGAAAACAATGAAATATATAATGAATGTCCTTTTCCCGATGCAAATACAATCCAAATCGTAATAATATAGTGGATACCTAAATATTTAATTAATCACTAATAAATGAGTTGCTAATTAAAGACAACCTAATTAATTAAAAGGTAATTATATTATTGGCCGATTGAGTGGCGAGAATATAATCTGGTTCAACGAACGAGACAGCATGAATAGGCATAATTTAATAAGTACCAACACTTCAATAAATAAAATAATAAAAGTGATCCTAAATACCGGAAATGAACGTCGTTTTATTGTAGGTTCACGTTTATTTCATAACGCTTTTTTTCGCTCAACAAATACGCTTATTCATTGCATGAAGGCATAGAAAACAGGAAATTACTTAAGTGGCAAAGACTTGAGTTGACGGCTTTGCGGGAGCAAGATTAGAAAATGTCCCTTTTAGGGTGTGGATCCGGGCTAAATGGCACTTCACGGCGCGAAGTTTTCATATAACGTAACCCCCCAACTTACTATCAGCGATAAACCGCTTTAAACTCCGTGAATAAACAGCTTTAAGATGGGGAAGCAGTGCTAGTGGCTAGATATCTTGCTTTCATTATTGTTCGGTGCACAATAAAAATGCTCTATTGTTCACAGAACGAGCTTGACATTGTTTACTTTAGAAGCAGTAGTGATGTCTCCTTTGTATGGCGAGTGTTTGGAGACGGATTGTTATCCTCGGTTGTTCACGAGTTGGTGTCAGGCGGCTATGAAGTTTTAGTTATTGGCCTCAACTCAAGAAGATCAACAACAATAATAATGATATCTGTTGCAAGCAGAAACATATAGCCTCAACGCAAGTGACTATCCCAATCTAGAGCGAAGCTTACCGTTGGTAATGAATCATACCTTTGTCTTACGTTGGCAAAATAAGCATGATCAGCCAATGTCAGAATCCAGTAATTTCTCATAATTGTAATGATATGACACATCTGGACGTAATAAGTACTGTCAGACCTCCTCGGTGATGTGGTGTGGGGAGAACAGCCTCTGACTTCTAACTAAGCGATACCATGACGTCTTACTATAAGCTGGAGTAGCGAATAACAACTTTAGTACCTAGAAGAGGTACCACTATGCATTAGAGGAGGTAGGGTGAGTGAAAGAAGATATCAATGACACATCATTGTGGCAGTTTGCGCCACTAGATAAATATCAACTGATCCATGTGCAAACCAAACAAGTGAAAAAGCTCAAGGGTCCGGAATGTAGAGTGCTAGAAGTCCTGCTGGCTCACCAAGGACAAGTTGTCGCTAAGCACGATCTGTTGACAATGGCTTGGCCAGGTCGCGTTGTCTCCGATGCGAGCCTGACCCAAAGCATTGCTCAGTTACGCTTGGCCCTTGGCGATAATGGCAAAAATCAACACGTGATTAAAACTGTGCCCTATCAGGGCTACTTGCTGTTCGATAACCTGATTGAATGTGCAGAACCGGCGTCCAACGACTCAAAACCCGGCGAGTCGACAGACTTGGTATTGGTACAGGAAGAAGTAGCGCCCGGCCGGCCTGTTGAGCACCGAGCACGGTGGCTCCTGTGGTGTAAAATAATGGTATCGGTACTGCTAATGTTGATCGCGGCAGTACAAACTGTGGAGGCTGTTCATCGTTACACCTTCGCCTGGGATGTCCAGTTGGATACTTGGAAAACAGTCAACCACGCCAACACGACCTTTTTTTATCAGGATAATCACGCCAGTCGCAAGCTTTATCAATATTTAAGTAACAACAGCGCAATCGCCACCGATCACCAGATCAGTCGCTTGCTAGTATCGACGGGCGTGCGTCATTACTACGTTGCCTGTCTGTACACGGATGTCCATACGAGCATGCTCAGCGCCAAAAATCTCACCTTTGCGTTACACGAGCGATTTCAATTTATTGGAGGCACTATCGATGATGTCTGCCGATAACTGGCTCAAACTGTCGTTGTTACTGGCGTTGATCACCTCATTGATAAACGTCACTCTGAAAATTTGCAATCTCCCGGAATTCATGGATGGAGAAAGCAGTCAATTGTACTACAGCAACAGTACCAACTATCGACCTAATGGAGACGTGTTCTACATAGAAGACTTTCATACACTCAATGCTCAGTTGCTCTTTCGCGATAAATCTCACACCAGTCGTATGATCCTGGGTGAGGACAAAGCCATTTATTTCAGTTACCTTGCCGAGTTTTACAGTCACAATCTGGTCCAGTTTTCTCAGTTCTCATTGAACAGTGGTTTACCAGGAGTACAAAAAGTGGTCGATGTGGAAGCTCACGCGTTGGGTCGATTAACCAATGAAATTTTGCAGGTCGTCCATCAACAAGGTCCGGTGCTGTGCTATATGAAGTTATTGGAAGGCAGCGTCAAATGCGCAGTGAGGAGAAAATAAAGGATTTGTCGCAAGTTTGAGCACCCTTAACGCCCAAGCTCAGTGGAAGTGTGACTATCGGTCAGTTGATAAGTAGGCGATGTCATTGATATTTACTATGCGAGCTCCGCCATTAGTAAGCAAAGCCACTCACCAGTGCGTACCATCGCTAGAAAAAAGAAACACCTCCACCCTAACGTTACATAGGTGAGCCCACATCTTGCGAACTCACCTTTGCTCCATTAAGAAACATCAAATAGGAATTAATTTCCAGGTCCGAACCCTGCAATACAGTCAATAAAGTCTTTAATACTTATCTCATTGCCCGTTAGGTAATCCGTCACGATAGTACATTGATTGCCTACCGAATTGGTTACCGAGGTGTCGCTGCCCCCAAGCGCGGAGCCGCCAAAGTAATCAAAGTTACTCACTGAATTTTCAACATTTGGTAGCTTGCCATTAAAGCCAAAGCTCTTGCGCAACCTGTTGGCCGAATCTTTGGTGTACACAAAAACCTTACCCGTGTCCGTCATACCCGGTTTGTCATAACCCGGCGCAGAAAAGACCATCTGAATCGTCGGATCTTGATCATCTAATGCGGTTACTGCCGCTAGGTTGGTCCCGAACACATCGCCCGCATGCACACTTGGCGCTTTCACATATTTAAAGAAGTTATACGCCACCTTGGTGTTATCGTAATTGTTGTCGTTGTAGATGTAAGCCGCCCCCGAATCCAGAGCCTGGTTGTTGATCAAACCAGGATTTTGACATGGGGCTTTGTTATTTGCACCATCCACATGCGTACCACAGTTATCTTCTCCAGGTGCACCTATCATCAGGCCGCCCACACTGTCGATGAACAAGTTGGCGCCGAACTGATCGTTCGCGTCAGGGTTTGGCGCTTTGATGTAGGCCACTTCCTTCAAATTGGCCTTGTTGTCATCGTACGCAAACACATAAACCGCGCCTGACTTGCCAATCCGGTTGTCCAATTTAACGTTACTGTTAAGCGGCGAGTTACCACAAACACTTTCACCATTGATCTTATTGTTAGGGTTTTGAAGCGCCCCATCAATCCCAGCTGAGCAGCCAGACTCCCCTGGCGCACCAATCACGATTTTGTCGTCTTGGTGATCAAACGACAGTGCGCTGCCAAACAAATCCCCTGCGTCGGTGTTTGAGGCTTTAATGTACTCTTTCAGCACCCACTGCCCACTCTCTCGCGCATAATGATACACAGCCCCAGAATCCCTCGCCGAGTTATCCCACAGGTTTGGGTTAGGATTTGTCCCACACACGGAACCATAACCAAGGCGTTGATTTGCGTTCGCTCCCAGGCCACCCACACCTGTCCCGCAGTTATCTTCACCAGGGGTACCCACAAGCAGTTGATCCCCATCCGAGTCCAATGCCAAAGCAGAACCAAACATATCGCTAGGATCGGTGTTTGGCGCTTTTAGGTATGCATCCAACACCCAAGTGTTGTTGCTTTTTTTATAGATGTACACTGCCCCAGAATCTCGGGCACTGTTGTCATCCATACCCGGTTGCACGTACTGGCCGCAGACCGAGTGACCACCTAAACGTTGATTCGGGTTGACTCCCGCGCCTCCAACACCGATGCCGCAATTGTCTTCTCCTGTTGCGGCAATAGCGATGGTATTGCCATCACCACTGATGTGGACCACACCGCCAAAGTTATCCCAAAGGCTGGGGTTAGGCGCTTTTATGTAAGTGGTAAAATCAAGCAACTTATGACCTGCACTTGTTTCAAACTGACTGTTGTTTGCAAACTGCCCCTGCCCTTCAAATATATAGGCCGCGCCAATGGAGACGGAATCTAATGGCTGACCAGAATCCGCATTACTCTCCATTCCATACGAAAAACAAGTAACTCGACTGTTGGTGCCAATGAGGTTGGCGTGTTTGGTTGCCCCAACATTGGCCCCACAGCCCGATTCACCTGGCGCACCCACCACCAAAACTTGATTGTTTCCGGACAGAATGGCCGCTTCGCCGAACTTATCTGAACTTTCTGCATTAGGGGCTTTAATGAGCGAAGTACCGAGTTGCCCTTGTAGTGTTTTCCATTTGAGGTAAACCGCGCCAGAATTGGGCGCAGAATCCCCCCCTGGCTGCGAAGCTAAGCTATCTTCATGTGGCGCACCAACCACTATAGGGGCAAAACTCGCCTCCGCTGCAAACGTGGCCGACATATAGCTAGCAAGTGATAGGGAGATTATGGTTCGTAAAACATTCATAATGTGACTCCAGACATCTTTCCATGTTAATTATAGTTATTCACTTTTAGAGTATGAATAACGATTTGCGCACCCTTAATAACCCAACCAAGTTATTATTTAGACTTATTAATAACAGTATGTGTTAAATACCAGAACTCCATCAGGTTTGTTATTTACGCAATCGATATGCTACTGATTGAGTTTTCATTTCTCAATATGAAACGAGCGAGATGTCGGATATCTGATGGATATTGTGCGGAATAATAATGGATTAGAGAGATGCCCACTTACTAATTACAAAAGTAATATTTAACTCTTCTTAGATAAAATAGTTCTGTCGCCAAGTTTAATTGAACCATATGTGTACTGAACTTCAGATACAACTAGGCTGCTAGGATCCCAAACTGATAAGCCTTCAGAGTTGTCGATCTGTCCATTTTTAATTATCGGTCACAATTCTACTCCGATAAGGTGGGTATTCCATCACCTAACGGTTCAATGTTGAGTGGTCAACATTGATGTTACGCTCTGCTAACGCCTCCTCCATTTCACGGCAGCTTAGCTTGTAGGAAATATAGTAAGAAAGGACTACAGTATGATCTCGGAAGGAAAATGACAGCTTGTGAATTTAATGGTCATAATGTTCAAGCTGATGAATGTTAAGGGTACTCCCTTATTTGCGACAAACCCAAATGAATCAATATAAGAAAGGGAAAAACTCAAGTATCAATAATGTCTGACGAGTTTGGTATACCTTAAAATTTACTTATTTTGTGAAGATTCAAGCTTAACAAGACTAGTTTGCTTAATAGTAAAAATGAGTAAGGCCGACAAACAGAAGCTCATCAGCCTTATATGAAAGCCTTCAATATATTAACGATAAATTAATATTATGCATTTTGCCCTGCTACCCAGCCAGAACTCCAACACCATTGGAAGTTGTAGCCACCCAGCCAGCCAGTTACATCCATCACTTCGCCGATAAAGTAGAGGCCAGAGACACTCTTACACTCCATGGTTTTTGAAGATAGGTGATGAGTATCCACCCCACCGAGAGTGACTTCGGCCGTTCGGTAGCCTTCAGTCCCATTGGGTGCGATTTTCCAGTTTTCTAGATGTTCTACAACACCATTCAATTGCTTTTCATTAAACTGTTTAAGTGGCTTGTCTTCCAGCTCTTTACGATCAATCAGTACTTCAATAAAACGCTTTGGCAATACTTTCGCCAAGGTGTTTTTCAGGCTCTGGTTTGGGTGTTTCTCGCGAGAGTTTTCAAGTAGCTCCGCAACATCCACTTCGGGTACTAGGTTGATAGAGACCGATTGGCCCGCTTTCCAGAATGAAGAGATTTGCAGTACTGACGGACCAGATAAGCCGCGGTGTGTAAACAGCAGCGCTTCTTTGAATACAGTGCCGTCTTGAGCGGTGATCTCAGCAGGGATGGCGATACCAGAAAGCTCAGCGAAGGCTTCTTTGTCTTCTTTATGCAAAGTAAATGGCACCAAACCTGCGGTAGTCGGCAACACAGACAAACCAAACTGCTCGGCAATCTTATAGCCAAATGGCGTTGCGCCGAGCTTAGGCATCGACAAACCACCTGTCGCGACAACCAAGGAGTCACACTCAACTTCGTCGGTGTTGAGGTGCATCTTGAAACCTGTATCTGTTTTTTCGATGGAGTGAACATCACAACGGTAGCGTTGTTCGACTTTCGCTTGCTTACACTCATCAAGCAGCATGCTCACGATGTCTTTTGCGGTGTGGTCATTCACACAGAACAATTGGCCGTGATCACGCTCTTCGAACTCAATGCCGTACTTGCTCACCATCGAGATAAAATCCCAGTTGGTGTATTGAGACAGCGCTGACTTCACGAAGTGAGGGTTGTTACACAGGAAGTTGTTTGCTGAAACATCATAATTAGTGAAGTTACAACGGCCGCCACCTGAGATTAAAATTTTTCTGCCTGGTTTCTTTGCATGATCAACCACCAGCACTCGTCGGCCGCGTTTGCCCGATTCCGCAGCACACATTAAGCCCGCGGCGCCCGCACCCATTACGATTACATCAAATTTTTCACTCATTGTGGTTCTGCTTTTCTTCACTTTTGCAGCCCGAGTACGCCCTGTTCTCGAAATGCGGTCAATAAAAAAGGATGTGCATAAACAGCACATCCTTACTTGTTGCTCGCTATTTTAGCGGCAATTTTCAACTTTGCAATTGATGTTCAATTGTACGAATCGCAAGCATCAATATGTTCACTGACTGGATACGAGACCTACAACCAAAATCCAGGTCACGCTTAAACGATGAACGAAGATAGTAACGTTACACCCAGCAAAGAGACAGAAAGTATAAATAGCTGCCTCACTCGATCACATTTCGATGTGAAAACTTCATCATGGTGATGGTGATATTCTTTGCTTTTTATGTAACTAAACAAGCGAACCTGTTTGGTCATGTTGCCATGGGTTGTGAAAAAACCGCCTCCGTCTACTTGTTGATAAAGCAGAGGGTGCGCTTCTCGCATAATATAAATGAGTGTTCGTAGCGCAGTAAAATAACGCAACCAGTTCACACATGTCACAACCATTAGTGCAAATAGAATAGTGTCGCCGCTGATCATCCTTTCCTCCCTACATCTTCATCAGAAAACTCGGAAGAAAAAGATAATCAGTGTCTTTCTCTTACTACCTAAACAGCAGGAGTTTCCATAATTGAAGATGAACCATCTTTTGCCAATTGCGCTAAGTCTTTATCAATAAAGAACAGTGCTTTACCGTCTTCACCAACAAGTTCTAGCTTATCTAATACACCTTTAAATAATTTTTCTTCTTCGTGTTGCTCTGCAACGTACCATTGCAAGAAGTTAAAGGTTGAGTAATCTTGTGTGCTAAAAGCGACGTGAGCGAGTTTGTTGATTTTTTGAGTAATCATTTGCTCATGTTCATAAGTTTCACGGAACACTGCACCAAGGCTATCAAATTCATGTTTTGGCGCTTCAATCGCACCTAGAATTGGCATCGCACCCGTTTCACTTACGTAAGTAAAAAGACGTTGCATGTGTCCCATTTCTTCTACTGCATGAACACGCAGAAACTCTGCTGCACCTTCAAATCCTTTGTCTTCACACCAAGCACTCATTTGTAAGTATAGATTGGATGAGAAAAATTCGAGGTTAATTTGATCGTTCAGTTGCTCAACCATTGTTTTAGACAGCATTTCGGTCTCCTAATTACATCCGTTATTTTCTCTATCATATCACTATTTAATGAATATCTCGCCGGCCATTAGTTAACCAATATTTCCCTCTTACTACGCAAGACGATGGATATGAGATCACTCTGGCAAAAAAAGACATCACATAGTGCTAATCTTTAACTAGACAATGAATAGGGAGGTAGCGATATGAGTTACAAACATATTTTGGTTGCGGTCGATTTATCTGAAGACAGTAAACGACTCGTCGATAAAGCGGTTGTATTGGCTAAACCATTGGGTGCAAAAGTCTCTTTTATCCACATCGATATTAATTATGCCGAGCTTTATACTGGGCTGATTGATATCAACATGGCAGAAACTCAGCACAATGCGATGGAAGCATCACGAATTCAATTACAAAGTTTTGCTGAACATGCTCAGTACCCAATCGCTCATACTTTAGTAGGCAGCGGTGACTTGAGCCATGAACTGTGTGACACCATCAACGAGTTTAATGTGGATCTAGTGGTCTGCGGACATCACCAAGATTTTTGGAGCAAGCTGCTTTCTTCAACACGACAACTGATCAACGCGTCACCGGTTGATATGCTGGTCGTGCCTCTAAGAGATTCAGAAGACTAATGATTTAAGGTTAGGTAACATACAGCTCATATCTTATTAACGAAGTTTTTATATGAGCTATTTAGCTGGTGTTACCCTCCTGTGGGCCTTCTCATTTAGCCTGATTGGCGTCTACCTTGCTGGTCAGGTTGATTCTTGGTTTTCTGTTTTAATGCGCGTCGCCCTTGCTGGCATCGTATTTCTTCCTTTCCTTAAGTTCCGTGGCGTCTCGCGTAAGTTGATCGCTAAATTGATGGCAATTGGTGGTATCCAGCTTGGTCTGATGTACTGCTTCTACTATCAATCTTTCTTGCTACTATCTGTGCCTGAAGTCCTTTTGTTTACGGTTTTCACCCCGATTTACGTCACACTTATTTATGACTTCCTAAAAGGGCAGTTTTCACCGTGGTATTTGGTAACAGCAGCGACGGCAGTGCTTGGAGCCATTTTTATTAAGTTTGCAGGGATCAACGACAATTTTTTAGTCGGTTTCTTAGTCGTGCAAGGCGCTAACCTGTGCTTTGCTATCGGACAAGTAGGCTATAAAGTGGTGATGGAGAAGGAATCGACTGAACTACCGCAAAGAACGGTCTTTGGTTACTTTTACTTAGGTGCGTTATGCGTCGCTTCGGTTGCTTTCATGCTACTGGGCAACGCTGAGAAGTTGCCAACGACCACACTTCAATGGGGAATCCTGATTTACCTAGGCTTGATAGCCTCGGGGCTGGGTTACTTTATGTGGAATAAAGGCGCATGTATGGTGAATGCAGGCGCACTGGCCGTAATGAATAATGCCTTAGTTCCAACCGGCCTTGTGGTGAACATCCTGATTTGGAATAGGGATGTTGACCTGGTTCGACTTGCCATTGGTGGCTGCGTTATCTTGTTTTCTCTATTCCTCAATGAGACCTGGGTGAAGAAGCGCGTAGCGAGATCCGCAAGCAACGTTTAACCGATCGATTGGATTGAACAGATTGTGGCTACCCCAGAAAGCAAAAGAGCGACCTAAGGTCGCTCTTTTTAAATAAACTTATCATCTTCAGTATTAGTGAATATGGTTTGCTACCAACGATTGGCTTTCTGTGAAAACAACGTCATCAAGTTGTAGGTTGATGCGTTCCAGTTTGCTTTCCATCTTCTGACTTTTCTTAAACAGCTTTTGCTGCTTCTTAATCATCTTCGCCAATTTCTTATTGTACTTCTCTTGCTTCTTCGCGGCTTTTTTCACTCGCTTAAGCTCTTTTTTCTGACCGTTGCTCACCATGAGCTTTTTCAGCTTGGCTTTTTTCAATGATGGTTTTTTAGCAATGCTTACCACGCTAGGATCGAACATTTGTACGGCAGAATCAGGCGTTACAACCTCAACAAGCGTTATTTCAGGCTTAGGCAGCGTTTCAGCTAACAGGCCACACGCCACTTTCTCTTCGATGGGTTTGCTTTGACAACCAAGCGGTGGAATTGCAGTGGGTTTGCATAGGTTCGCTTCGTCCGCCGATGAACGCGCACAAGAACGACACACAAACTTGGGTTCCGTGACCAAGCTGTGGATCTCACCTAGGTGTTCGGTAATATCTCGACGGTTTAACTTACAAAAGCGTTTAGCCATGCTACAACTCCAGCTAAGAATAATAATGATTCTTAGTTAGATATACATCCGTAACGCGACTATCGCAAGTGTTAAATGGTGATTTATCGTATTTATGACGGGGAATTTTCTTAGCGTGTCGCTAAGTTATTGATGCTTTAACTGAGTAATTGATACTTTACCTAGGTCATTGATGCTTTCACATACACATCAAAACGGTTCTTTTTGGTTTCGATCGCCATGCTTGGCTTTTGCTCGTCTAACCACGCGGCGTAATCCGGTCTTTTAACCACAACGCGTTTTGATGCGAGCTTAAGAGCAGGTTGTAATAAAGCATCAGCATCCATATCAGCGCCGACCAAAGATTGGAATACGCGCATCTCTTTTTTAACCAAAGCCGATTTCTTTTTGTTTTCAGGGTGTGGGTACATAGGGTCGAGGTAAACCACATCTGGTTGCTTGAAATTAGGATCATCACAGAGCTTATTTAAGGCGTCATGACTTGAAGCGTGAATCAACGTCATACGTTCGCTTACCCAACCACCAATATCCAGATCTTGCTGCGCACGTTGTAAGCCATCATCAAGCAACGCGGCCACGACAGGATGACGCTCTACCATTTGCACTTTACAGCCCAACGAGGCCAACACAAACGCGTCACGTCCTAAACCGGCCGTGCCATCGAGGATAGTCGGTGTTGCTCCTTTGTTTAAACCTGCCGCTTTGGCAATCGCCTGGCCTTTACCGCCACCAAACTTACGTCTGTGACCAACGGCACCTCCGACTAAATCCACAAAGATAGCGCCCAACTTCGGTTCGTCCACTTTGCGTAACTCAAGTCGCTCGCTCGTTAATACCAACGCAAAATCGCTGTTTTCATCATGGGATAAATGCCAACGGGTCGCGAGGTCATTTAAATGATCGATTTGGGTCGCATCTTCGCAAATCAGTTGTAGTTGCAAGGTCGTCTCCAACAGACAGTAGTATTCAAATAAAAGAGGCAACCAGTTTACCTGATTGCCTCAACAATACATATTAACGGTGTAAAAACGATGAAGACGTAGAAACGATGAGTAAGGAAAAACACTCATGGTGCTTAGCGTTCATCACAAAGCTATACTCACTCACTAAGTCCAAATGTTATAGAAAGCGCTCTTGCTGTAACTCTTCGACTAATTCTTCAAGCGGCTTAGGCTTACCTATGATGTAGCCCTGCGCATAGTTAACACCAAGCTCGAGCAGTTTGTCGATCACCTGAGTGTTTTCAACAAATTCAGCCACCGTATATTTGCCCATCTGCTTAGCTAGGTCGTTGATAGAACGAACCATCACGTGGTCCATCTCGTTGACATCAATATCACGTACAAACAAACCATCGATTTTCACAATATCGACCGGTAGCTTCTTCAGATACCCAAACGACGATAACCCTGAACCGAAATCATCCAGTGCAATCATACAGCCCAGCTCTTTAATTCTCGTAAAGAACTTGATCGCCTGTTTCATGTTACTCATTGCGGCCGTTTCAGTGATCTCTAAACAAATTTTATGACTCGGTATTGACGAGTTTTTGAGGTTATCAATCAAGAACTCGACAAACTCTCGATTACCCATCGAATGACCCGATAAATTGATTGAGCACATCCCAAGCTCATCAATAACCTGTGGCCGTTGCTCCAACCAACTCAATGTCTGGCTCACCACTTTGCGGTCAATCAGGTGTGCAATGTTGTATCGCTCTGAAGCGGGCATGAAGATACCCGGAGAGATGTATTCCCCATCAACATTCTTAATCCGAACCAAAATCTCGAAATGCATTTTCTCGCAATCGGTATCTAAACCTAGAATACGCTGTGCAAATAGCTCTAAGCGATCATTGGCCAAGGCTTCATGCACCAAGTTCACGCTCTCCATCTCCAAATGACGGCGACGAAGGTCTTCATCATCTTGATGATAAAGGTGATAGCGGTTACGCCCCTCCTCTTTGGCCACATGACAAGCAGCATCAGCCTGAGCATGCACCATCTGCGGTGAGGAGGCAGTATGGTCAATCAATCGAAGGCCGATAGAGCAAGTGAGGTTGAGGCGAATATCCCTCCATACAAATGAATTCTCACTCATCATAGAAATAATGCTACGACACACATTGAGCGCATCTCGCTCGGTGCAGTCTTTGATTAACACGGCAAATTCGTCACCACCCATGCGCGCCAATAACGCATTGTAGGGCAGCACATCTTCTAACAGTTTTGCACTAAACAAGATCGCGGCATCGCCCGCTTCATGCCCTGCGGTATCATTCAACACCTTCAGTTGGTCTAAATCTAGGAACAACATCGCATGAGTGCGCATGTGGCTTTCCACTTCTTTAAGCGCCTTTTGCAGCTCTTGCTCAAAGTGGTTGCGGTTAAAAGTGTCAGTCAACAAGTCGTACTGTGCTTGATACTCTAACTTTTCTGACAGCTCGTGTGTTTCAGTAATGTCTTCACCAACAATCAACAGCTGATCAGACTCAACCAACGGGCGAATATTTTCTCTAATCCAGATGGTGCTGCCATCAGCATGACGATATTCAATATCACGACGCCACACACCGCGGATTTTATGCTGCGGTTGCAACAAGGTATTACGTGGAGTCATCGCATTCTCATCAACGTAGAACTCGCGAGGGCGATGGCCCAATAACTGTTTCAATGAATAGCCCAACAACTTTTCAGCAAACTGATTCACTTGTTGGATGCGGTTGTGACCATCCAGCGTAATCATCATTACCGGTTGTTTGTCATAATACAGCTTTAGGTTTGCTTCACGCTGGAACAGCTTATTCTCAACAAGCTTACCCGACGTAACGTCACGAGCTTCAAATAAGAACTGAATATCATCCCCTTCGCTGATCGGCATTGGCTTTAATGAGATATCCAATACCATTGTGCCACGATCACGACACCACACTTCGGCTTCAAATCGCAAAGCCTGATGTTCGTCTTTAGAGATAAAATATTCCTTTAGCCGCTGCTTTGCAGAATCTTCCCAGTGTTGGTGGTTTTGAAGAGGCGTCCCCAATTTATAGCCTTGGTTGTAAAGAAGTTCATGCAATTTACTATTACTAGACAACAGCACACCAGCCTCATCGATGATCCCCATAAACTGTAAACTCTGGTCGAATATCGACTCAAGTAGCCGTTGGCTCTGGCGGCTCGTTCTCTCACTTTTCTTGAGACGATTAAGGTAATAAACCAAGATCGCGATGACGCTCGACATCGTTAGAAACAGTAAACCTATGGTCTGAATTTCATCGCGGTAGCGAGTCAGGAATGATTTGGGCTTATTGAAGAAAGCCACCGAGGCTTCATTCTCAGCGCCCAAGTCCCAGCGTGAGATTTGTTGATAATCAAGTTTGATTTCTGGGGCGCCAGCAACCACTTTCGGCAAAGGTTTATCCGGGTTATCGAGCACCTTCAGCAACACCTGCCCCGTACCTCGCCCTTGTGTCTTACCACGGTGAATGACACCGCCAATAGCACCATACCCAAGCCCCAAATCATGCACGATATACAATGGTATCTGAGCTTTTTTGTTAAGCTGGCGCCAGTCCTCATTACTGCTGACTCGGCCATTGATATCTCGGTAGTAAGCCCAAAACAGCAGGCTTTTTTTAAGATCAGCGCGTTGAGCGAACGTCATCAGTTCTTGATAAGAGTCGGGTTTATATTGCTCTACCAACCTAGAAAACTCAGGACGCTTTTGTAGGAATAGATCCACTTGAGCGCGAATAGCTTCACCCGTTACCGAGTGATCAGTGACCACATATATTTTTTCCACTGTCGATTGAAGTCGCTTGATCAGCTCTACATTGCTTGCTATATCAATATCTTCGGTGATACCCGTCGCATTCAAGCCTTCTATCATTTGCGGAGAGAAATTGTTGATGCCGCCAAAAATAACGGGCGTGCCATTGAGCTCAGGCGCTAAGCGCTTCATCAGGTTAAGGGCGTTGTTATCGCTGACCACCACAGCGGTAAACTCTTCATGCGATAGCTTGGTACGGTATAGCTGATAGATTCGCTCTAAGTATTCCGTGTTTTGAGTACGCTTGCTATCGAGATAAACGACACGATAAGACAGGCCGTCACGGTCAAGTTCTTCAGCCAACCCTTCATGGAAATCATCTGTCCAGAAAAAACCTTGATGATAAGAGTGAATGACCAATACATCTTTTGTCTGTGCTGAAGTAAAAACACTCCAACACATCAAAACTAATAACAACGAAAATCGCACTGAATTCACCCTAACACTATAGTTACTGCTAATATTATCACCCTTGGCTATGATGTGTACTCTAGCCGGTATGTTTTCATTCAATCTAAGGATTACGCATGTCCACAACAACCGCTCGTCTAGATGACCTAGACCGTGCCATTCTCAAAACTTTAATGGAAGATGCGCGAACGCCTTATGCTGAAATGGCAAAGCAGTTTGATGTCAGCCCAGCCACGATTCATGTTCGTATCGAAAAGATGAGAGCGGCTGACATTATTGAGCGTACCGAGGTTGTGGTAAACACCAAAAAATTAGGTTACGACGTATGCTGCTTTATTGGCATCAATCTCAATGCCGCCCGCGATTACCATTCAGCCATCGACAAACTCAATGCTTTAGAGGAAGTGGTAGAGGCGTACTACACCACAGGCGCCTATAATATTTTTGTCAAACTGATGTGTAAATCGATCGAAGAACTGCAGTTTGTATTGATCGATAAGCTGCAAGCGATCGATGAGGTTCAGTCGACCGAGACCCTGATTTCATTGCAGAACCCTATCAATCGCAATGTGAACCCATAGCGTTCATTCGTCTTGTTTGGCATCAAACACAGACAAAAAAAGAGCCTCTAACGTAGAGGCTCTTTTCGCTATTAACTCCGCAATAAAGATAATGAACTCGTAATAAAGCTAAGCAATTACCGCCGTTACGGAAATGATAGCAATTACGCGTTGATTCCCGCATGACGCAACATTGCATCAATGTTTGGCTCACGACCTCGGAAGCGTTTGAATAACTCCATTGGCTCTTCACTGCCACCCATTTCAAGGATATTACTCAGGAAGCGATTACCGGTTTCTGTATTGAAGATACCTTCTTCTTCAAATGCAGAGAACGCATCGGCTGAAAGCACTTCTGCCCATAGATAGCTGTAGTAACCTGCACTGTAGCCACCAGCAAAGATGTGGCCAAAGCTATGCGAGAAACGGTTCCAATCAAGGCTTGGTAGTACCGATACCTTAGACTTCACATCGGCCAGAGTCTCTAGCACGCGCGCACCCACTTCTGGATCGTATTCTGTGTGTAGCGTGAAATCGAACAAACCAAACTCTAGCTGACGCAGGATAAACATCGCAGATTGGAAGTTCTTCGCCGCTAGCATCTTCTCGAGCATCTCTTTTGGCAGGGCTTCACCCGTTTCGAAATGGCCAGAGATAAACGACAGCGCCTCTTCTTCCCAACACCAGTTCTCTAGGAATTGACTTGGCAGCTCAACGGCATCCCAAGGCACACCATTGATACCAGAGACGGCACCCGCTTCAACTTGCGTCAACATATGGTGAATACCATGACCAAACTCGTGAAACAGAGTCACGACTTCATCGTGAGTAAATAGCGCAGGCTTATCACCGACTGGTTTGTTGAAGTTACACGTTAGGTAAGCGACGGGGGTTTGTAGTTCACCAGATTCAGTAATACGACGACCACGACAGTCATCCATCCAAGCACCACCACGTTTGTGCTCACGTGCGTATAGGTCTAGGTAGAAGCTGCCGCGTAGTGCACCTGTCGCGTCAAAGATATCAAAGAAGCGCACAGACTCGTGCCATGTGTCGACACCTTCACGCTCTGTTACCGACATACCAAACACACGGTTTAGTACCTCAAATAGGCCTGATACAACATTAGACTCAGGGAAGTAAGGGCGAAGCTCTTCATCAGAGATCTCGAACAGATTCTGCTTCTGTTTTTCGCTGTAGTAAGCAATGTCCCACAGGTTTAGCTCAGACACACCAAACTCTTTCTCAGCAAACTGACGCAACTCTTCAACTTCGCGTTCACCTTGTGGTTTCGCTTTTACGGCTAGATCATTGAGGAAACCAAGCACTTGGTCCGGCGTTTCAGCCATTTTGGTCGACAGTGATTTTTCGCTGTAAGTATTGAAGCCAAGCATGCGTGCAACTTCGTGACGCAGTTTAAGTTGCTCGGTGATGATCTCTGTGTTGTCCCACTTACCTGCATTTGGACCACGGTCAGAAGCGCGAGTTACGTAAGCTTCGTATAACTCTTTACGTAGCGCTTGGTTATCACAGTAGGTCATCACAGGTAGGTATGATGGAATGTCTAGAGTCAGTAGGTAACCTTCCTGCTCTTTAGACTCCGCTGCTGCTTTCGCTGCCGCTAACGCAGATTCAGGCAAGCCCGCCAGTTCAGCCACGTCTGTGATCTGCTTGCTCCACCCCATGGTGGCATCAAGTACGTTATTCGAGAATTGAGAGCCTAGCTCAGACTGACGCTTGCTGATCTCGCCGTAGCGGTGCTGCTCGTCTGCTGGCAGGCCAATACCCGACAGTTCAAAGTCACGTAGTGCGTCAGTAATGGTTTTTTGTTGCGCTTGGTTCAATGCCGAGAATGCTTCACTCGCCTTGATCGCTTTGTACGCTTCAAACAAACCTTTGTGTTGACCCACCCAAGTACCGTATTCAGATAGAGCAGGCAAACAGCTCTCATACGCGTCACGTAGCTCATCACTGTTCACGACAGAATTCATATGGCTTACCGGTGACCAAATGCGGCTTAAACGATCGTCCACTTCTTCAATCGGAGCAACGAGGTTGTCCCAACTTGGTGCAGTATTACCTTCAAGTACTTGTTCTATCTTGTTGCGACACGCTTCAATCACTTGCTCAACCGCTGGTTTAACGTGCTCAGGCTTGATTTGTGAAAACGGAGGTAAGTCCGTGAAGGTTAATAGCGGATTAGACATATAAACATTCCTTTGGCTTTAGAGACTTTCGTCTTTTTTGTAATGAGGTCGTCTTACAGTCATCAAGCTCAGGTTCGCCCTAAAAAAAATCACCTGCGAATAGTTATTAAATAGTGCCCAATAAGGCAAATTTCAATAGTAGAACCAATAACTAACCACATATTGCGAACGACTGTTCCTGAATTGTTCGAGAATTTATGGTCCATTGAGGGTTATAATGGTCTGATTAACCCCACCTACACTAACCACACTCTAAATCGAGAGTGTTACGAGAGTTTAATTTGTTAAGTTATCGCCACAGCTTCCACGCAGGTAACCATGCCGACGTAGTAAAGCATATCGTACAGAGCCTTATTCTTAATTCTTTGAAACAGAAGGATAAGCCTTTTGTTTATCATGACACTCACTCTGGTGTAGGTCGTTACGACTTAACGCATGAATGGTCTGAAAAAACCGGTGAATACAAGCAAGGTATTGCACGCCTATGGTCTGCGAGAGAAGCGGAACAACAAAATCTTCCTGAAGACATTCAAAGCTACCTTGAGTCTATCTCAACGCTAAACAATGGCGACAAGCTGCGCTACTACCCAGGCTCACCACGTGTTGCACGTGCCCACCTGCGCGACCAAGACCGCATGGTACTGACCGAGCTTCACCCAGCCGATCACCCGCTGCTTGAGCAAGAGTTCCACCGCGATCGTCAGGTATCTATCTACAAAGAAGATGGCTTCCAACGCTTAAAAGGCAGCCTACCACCAAAAGAGCGTCGTGGTTTGGTGCTTATCGACCCGCCTTATGAGCTGGCAAAAGAGTATCGTGATGTGGTGACTGCAATTGCTCAAAGCCATAAGCGCTGGGCAACCGGTATCTACGCAATTTGGTACCCGGTAGTAAACCGTTGTGACATCGAAGATATGATCGAAGGCCTTGAAGGCTTAGGCATCAACAAGATTCTACAAATCGAACTTGGCGTGTCACCAGACACCAACGAGCGCGGTATGACAGCATCAGGCATGATTGTTATCAACCCGCCTTGGAAGCTAGAAAGCCAAATGAACGAGATTCTTCCATTCTTGAAGGAAGCAATTGCGCCGGCAACCGGTCACTTCAAAGTAGAGTGGATCGTACCCGAGTAATCTCGAACTTAACGCCATAGTCTAACGAATATTCAACAGATTGTGACGTACACGAATAAATTTCAAACAGGGTGATTGAGTTCAACCGATCTGCCCTCAATATAATAATTAGACAATTTAAGAATCTATAGGACGTAGGTATCCAGTGCGCTCACTGTAACTACAACCTTCAACAAATGGAGAAAGTAATGGCGACTCATTTTGATTACATCTGTATCGGCGGCGGTTCAGGCGGCATCGCTTCAGCAAACCGCGCAGCTATGCACGGTGCAAAGGTTGCACTTATCGAAGCTCAGGACCTTGGTGGTACTTGTGTAAACGTTGGTTGTGTTCCTAAAAAGGTAATGTGGCACGGCGCTCAAGTCGCTGAAGCTATCAACCTATACTCTGAAGACTACGGCTTCGACGTTGACGTAAAAAGCTTCAACTGGGGCAAACTGGTTGAAAACCGCCAAGCGTACATTGGTCGTATCCACCAATCTTACGATCGCGTTTTGGGTAACAACAAAATAAACGTCATCAAAGGCTTTGCTAAGTTCGTTGATGAGAAGACGGTTGAAGTTAACGGCGAACACTACACAGCAGATCACATCCTGATCGCGGTAGGTGGTCGTCCAACGATTCCAAACATCCCAGGTGCAGAATACGGCATCGACTCGAACGGCTTCTTCGACCTGATGGAGCAACCAAAACGCGTTGCTGTTATCGGTGCAGGCTATATCGCGGTTGAAATTGCTGGCGTTCTAAGCGCGCTTGGCACAGAAACACACCTGTTCTGTCGTAAAGAGTCACCGCTACGTAGCTTTGATCCAATGATCATCGAAACACTAGTAGAAGTAATGGAAGCAGAAGGTCCAACACTTCACACGCACTCAGTGCCTAAAGAAGTTGTGAAAGAAGCGGATGGCTCGCTAACTCTACACCTAGAGAACGGCAACACTCAAAACGTTGACCACCTAATCTGGGCTATCGGCCGCCACCCAGCAACTGACGCGATCAACCTAGCATCAACTGGCGTTGAAACGAACGACCGTGGCTACATCAAGGTAGATGAGTTCCAAGCGACGAACGTTCCTGGTATCTACTGTGTTGGCGATATCATGGAAGGCGGTATCGAGCTAACACCTGTAGCTGTTAAAGCAGGTCGTCAGCTTTCTGAGCGCCTATTCAACGGTCAAACCAACGCTAAGATGGACTACAAGCTCGTTCCTACCGTTGTATTCAGCCACCCACCTATTGGCACTATTGGTCTAACGACTCAAGAAGCTGAAGAGCAGTACGGCAAAGACAACATCAAGGTTTACACATCTGGCTTCACTGCGATGTACACAGCAGTAACCAAGCACCGTCAACCTTGTAAGATGAAACTAGTATGTGCTGGCGAAGAAGAGACAGTCGTTGGCCTACACGGCATCGGTTTCACTGTTGATGAGATGATTCAAGGCTTCGGCGTTGCAATGAAGATGGGCGCAACCAAAGCAGACTTCGACTCTGTTGTGGCGATTCACCCAACGGGCTCAGAAGAGTTTGTTACCATGAGATAATCAACGCCTTCCGTTGATAACTCTTAGAAGCAGGCCTTGAGCCTGCTTTTTTATGTCCACTAAGAACCTGAGTTATAGATTCGACCTAACTCAGGTATCAACTTATCGAGAACAGCTTGGAGTTTAAGGTGACTCTACTCCTTGAATTCATTTGAAAGCAGAATCTGCTTGGCTTACCAAACCGTTGGGGAGTACAAGTCATTAATCCAAAACTGCACCCTATGAAATTTTTATCTCTGGGGTTTCTTTTATCTATTAAGAACAAAAAGTCACTTAACGCACATCACGTTTAGCAGTGAAGACCCTTTTAGTTGATTCACGTTCCCGTTAGTAAACAGACCTTTCTTATCTGCGCCCCAATAAGGTAGATGCATTGGCCAATTCTGGTTTTCCATAACCGATGAGCCAAGAATGCTCTGCCATTGCTGATCACTCATCAATTTCATGCCAATTTGCTTACACACTAGCTCAGCACTTCCAAAATCTAAGCGGCTCCAAGGTTTACCTTGTTCCATATAAAACTGTTGCTGATGATCGACTAAATAAGGAATGGCATATTTGCTACCCGCAACGTTTGCTGTCACTCGGATTTCGATATCAAGGTCATTGTCAGGACTTGTGCCACTGCTTGGGAAAGCTTGAATTGCAGCGACACTCGTTGCCGCTTGAGTTGCAACCACAGGTTTCGGTGCTGGCTTAGCTGCTGGTTTTGGCTTTGCCGGAGTTGCAGGCTTAACCGCTTTTGATTGTGCCGTTTTCGTAACGATAGGTTGTGATGAGGTTTTCGACTTATCGACCATGCGAATAAAGGCTTCACCGTAACCAGGAACCTTACGCACCTGAGCTAGGTCTTTTCTCGCATCAGAGAAAGTAGAGTATGGGCCGATTAAGCAACGGTAATCGCCACTTTCCGGCTTCATCCAAACGTTAGTCGAAATTTTTTCATAAAGAGGTTTCGCTCGGCCTAATGACAAAGGCTCATTTAGCAAGCCGCATTGAACCCAAAACAACTCGTTTTCTGAATGACGCTTAGGGGCTTTTTTTCCCCACACACCCTTACCGATAGGACATGATTGTTCTAACTGTGGTAATTGATTAGTACTGGCTTGAGTCGCATCACATAGAACCGATTCCGCATTAACCTGGCTCGATACTAAAAGGGATACCGCGATAAGCCCCATACGATAATTTTCACTCACAACACAGCGTACAGCATTCATTGTCAATTTCATAACCACCACTTAAACCCTTTCGGGCTAATTGTTACCGACGCTATGTCGATAAAACATGAATTCCATTTTAAGTATTATTGACCATACCAATAATCTATAGTTCCAGATTCATTAAGCAAAAAAAGAGCCGTAATTGCTTACGGCTCTTAGTTTAGTGACTTTTTTTGTCAAAAATCAATCTGTGCTATCACCCTTTATAAATTTTAGGGTTAAACACATCACGTAACCAGTCACCTAATAAGTTAATTACTAGAACTAATGTTACCAAAAGCACACCTGGGAATGCTGTGATCCACCATGCTCCTGAGAAGATGTAGTTAAAACCAGTACTGATCAGAGCACCCAGTGACGGTTGGTCTACCGGAAGGCCTAAGCCTAGGAAAGAAAGTGCCGCTTCTGACATAATGGCATTTGCCACCTGTACCGTTGAGATAACCAAAATCGGTGATAAACAGTTAGGTAGAATATGACGGAACATGATGCGAGGTGCTCTGAAGCCCATCACACGCGCCGCTTCTACGTACTCTTTCTTCTTCTCTGCCAATACCGATGCACGAATAGTACGAGCATACTGAGGCCATTCGGCAATACCAATGATCACCACCAGCATAACAACGGCATATTGTGCATAGAAGTCACTACCGAAACTTGCCTTAAAGATAGCCGACACAATGATCGCAACCATCATGGTTGAGAACGAAAGCTGAACATCGGCAAAACGCATCAGGAAGCTATCGATACGACCACCGAAATAGCCCGCAGAAAGACCAATGATGATACCTAGAGTCAGCTGAAGGCCAACCGCTAAGAAACCAATCGTCAATGAAAGACGCGAGCCGTAAAGCATCGTAGATAGGATGTCACGACCTTGCTCATCCGTGCCCAATAAGAAACGCTCTTCGCCGTCTTCCATCCAAGATGGTGGTAACTCTGAATCCATGATGTCGATTGAGGTCACGTCATATGGGTCCATTGGCGCTAAAATCGGCGCCGCTAGAGCCATCACTAGGAAAGCGGCAAAGACCGCAAAGCTGAACATTGCCACTTTGTCGCGTAAAAAGTAGTACAGAATGTCTGACTGCTTGAATCGCTCCCAACGAGATGGAGCTGTGGTTGTTTGTTCCATGATTATGCTCCTTTCCCTGTGATGTTCACTGTTGGGTTAATGATGCCGTATAACAAATCAACAATGGTGTTCGTAACTACGAAGATCAGGCCAACAAAGATAACGTATGCGGTAATTAGTGGTGTATCCACTCGGTTAATCGCTTCCAAGAATAGGAAGCCGGTCCCCGGCCATTGAAATACGGTTTCAGTCAGAATGGTGTACGCCACCATGGTACCGATTTGAACACCACCTACCGTTAGTACTGGCAGCATTGTGTTTTTCAAAGCGTGTTGGTAGTAAATCTTGTTCAGCGCTAGGCCTTTTGCTTTACCAAACTTGATGTATTCAGAGCTCAGAACCTCGAGCATTTCAGAGCGAACAAGACGAATGAACAGCGGCAGCATGATAGATGCCAGTGCAATACTTGGCAGTACTAAATGCGCCAAGCCATCTAGCGTTAAGAAGCCAGATTCCCACCCAAACCAATTTGCGGTATCACCCCGCCCGAATGACGGTAGCCAACCGAGTTCGATAGAGAACACATACATCAGCATGATTGCGGTTAAGAAAACCGGCACAGAGATGCCGATACTACTGCCCGCCATCACGAGCTTGGTGAAGAAACTTTTTGGATGTATTGCAGAATAAACGCCAAGTGGGATCGACAGACAAACAATGATCAGAGAAGCGCCCAACACCAGTTCCAGTGTCGCGACCAGTTTATCTAAAATTACGTCCACTGCAGGACGTTTAAAGAAATATGAAGTACCAAGATCGCCTTGTAGAGCAGCGCCTATAAAGCGAGTGTATTTTGTAACGAAGGGATCATTTAAGCCGAGTTCATCACGCAGCGCTTGACGCTCCGATTCTGAAACAGATTGACCGACTAACTCACGCAACGGGTCGCCCAGGTTATCCTGAATGGCAAACGCCACCAAACTGATCACAAACATCACTATCAGTGCCTGAAACAGGCGCTTGACCAGAAACGTAACCATTCCTTGCCCCTTATCTATCCATGACTATCTAATCGAACTCCGCGACTAGACAATAAAAAATTCAGTCTTAAAAAAGTATTTAGCCAGACTGAAGGAAAACCAAATACCAAAACTTAAATCTATTTCTTAATAATTTTGAGAGCCTGAAAAGCTTCAGGCTCTCGACTCTAGCAAGCTAGATTATTTTACAACTAGGTCGCCAAAGTAAGGCATAACCATTGGGTTTACTATATCAGCGGCACCTACGTTAGACTTCGCGCCCCACGCTTCACTCTGCCAGTGTAGAGGTACGAATACCGCATCGTTGTAAAGTGTTGCTTCAACACCTTTCAACATCTTAGAGCGTTTAACCGGGTCAGTTTCAGTGTTAGAAGCTTCTACAATTGCATCCATTTCAGGGTTTGAATAGCCAGAACAGTTGTATTGACCACGACCAGTCTCTTCGTTACGAGTCATTGTTAGGAACTCGTTGAAGTTCGCTGAATCTTCGGTATCTGAGTGCCAACCGATCATCATCATGTCTGCTGAACATAGGTCAAACTCAGGCCAGTACTGTGCTTTAGGCATCGTCTTAAGATCAACTTTGATACCAATCTTAGACAGCATTGCCGCAGACGCTTGCGCTACTTTCGCATCGTTCACGTAACGGTTGTTTGGTGCTGCCATAGTTAGTGTAAAGCCATCTTCGTAGCCCGCTTCTTTCATCAGCTCTTTCGCTTTTTTCAGATCGTAACGAGGCACTAGTTCTTCGTTGTGACCCGCGTAGCCTGTTGGGCTTTGCTGACCAGCAGCTGTCGCGAAACCTTTCATGATTTTCTTAACAATACCTTCATTGTTAATTGCATGAACGATTGCTTGACGAACACGTACGTCTTTCAACGCTTCGTTGCTGTTTTGGTTCATTTGAAGCGTAATGATACGAGTACCAGGCAGCGTTACTAAATCGATGTTCTTAGCATTTTTAACACGCTTATGATCGTTTGGTGCGACAGGGTGAATCATATCAACGTCGCCAGAAAGAAGCGCGGCGACACGTGTTGCGTCTTCTTTGATTGGTACAAGTGTTAGCTTGTCTACGTTGCCGTCAGACTCTGTGTCCCAGTAATCGTTGAAACGCTCAAACGTTACTTTAACGCCTTGCTCACGCTGCGTTACGATGAATGGACCTGTACCTGAAACGTTAGTCGAAGCGTACGAGTTACCGTGCTTAACTAGCTCAGACTTGTCTTTCCCTTCCGCGGTTTGACCAGAGTAGAACTTGCTGTCCATTGGGAAGATGTAAGTTGCTGTTTGTAGTACTAGTGGGTAAGCCGCTTTTGATACTAGTTCAACGGTGTAGTCATCCACTTTTACCATTTTCTCGTATGGCGTGAAGATAGACTTAAAGTCTGGAGAAGCTTGTAGACGATCAAAAGTCCACACAACATCATCAGCAGTCAGTTCGTTACCAGAGTGGAATTTCACACCTTTACGTAGGTTGAAGCGGAAAGTCGTTTCATCAATACGCTCCCAGCTCGATGCTAGGCGGCCTTCAAAATCCATCTCTTGTGTGAAACGTACTAGAGGGTCAAACACCATGTGAGACATTTGCAGTGTACCACCAGACAACTGCTCGTGCGGGTCAAGTGATACTGGGTCAGCTGCGTAGCCAACAGTAATATCTGCGGCTGCTACACTAAAGCTTAGTCCAGCTGCCATCAAAGCTACTGCTAATTTGCTTTTCATGGTTTTCATTGCATAACTCCTTCATGCGGGAATCCAGATCCCTAGTTGTTGTATGTGCGTCTGTTTATTTTTGTTAGCAGGCTAAACTCCAGCCTGCTGATTTTATGTCGCGGCTTGTGCCACTGCTTTTTCTTCTCTTAAACCCGTAAATTCAGGCATTAAAGAAATTAGGTGTTTGCTGTATTCATGTTGAGGCGATTGGAACAGCTGCTCTGTTGGCGCTACTTCCAGTAATTCCCCCATTTGCATCACGCCAACACGATCACACATTTGGCGAATAACCGGTAAATCGTGACTGATGAACAGCATGGTTAGGTTGAGCTCGTCTTGCAGGTCTTTCAATAGATTAAGGATCTGAGCCTGTACTGACACATCCAGCGCCGAGGTAGGTTCATCACAAATTAATAGACGAGGACGAGTTGCCAGAGCGCGAGCAATAGAGATACGCTGACGTTGGCCACCTGAGAATTCGTGCGGGTACTTCACCCCTGACATCTTGCCTAAACCAACGTGATCAAGCAGGTCGTTCACGATCTGACGAGTTTCATTCTCGTTACGAGTCAGCTTATGAAATCGGATAGGTTCCGCAATGATGTCGAATATTTTCATTCGAGGGTTCATTGATGTGTATGGGTTTTGGAAAACCATCTGCATTTGGCGACGCATTGGACGACGCTCTTTCTCAGACTTAAGTCCTGTCAGATCAATCCCTTCAAAAGTCACTTTGCCTGAGTTTGGTGCGTACAAACCAGCAATAACACGAGCAATCGTTGATTTACCTGAACCGGATTCACCGACTAGACCAAACGTTTCGCCTTCATGTACTTCAAAGCTGACGTTATTTGACGCTTGAACGTACTCACGACGGCTCTCAAAGAAGGAATCTTTGGTGGTGAAGCGCAAGTTTACGTTTTCAACGTTCAGCAGTGGACCAGTGTAATCACGGTGATCTTGGCTTTGACCTAACCAGTGGTTTTTCACATCCAGTGGTGCCATCTCTTGCGCTTCTTCGATGTAGCTCACGGTAGGGAAACGATCGAGTTTACGATCTGAGCGCGGAACCGCTGAAATAAGACTGTGTGTGTAGGGGTGCTCAGGAGTACCCAGAACTTTCGCTGTTGGGCCAAACTCAACTAAATCACCACGATACATGACGGCTACGCGATCAGTAACGTTAGATACCACGCCCATGTCGTGCGTGACTAACATGCAACCCACGTTTTTCTTAATACATAGCTCGCGAATCAAGCCCAAGATTTGGTCTTGGATTGACACATCCAGTGCCGTTGTTGGTTCATCGGCAATGATAAGGTCAGGTTCACCTGCCAAGGCGATCGCGATAACCACACGCTGACGCATACCACCAGAGAATTGGTGTGGGTACTGCTTTAAACGATTTTCTGGTTGCGGGATACCCACTTGGTTCATCAAGTCTAATGAGCGCTGGTAGGCTTCTTGATCTGAAACCTTCATGTTGGCATGAATCGTCTCTTTTAACTGCTGCTCTACGGTGAATAGAGGGTTAAGAGACGTCATTGGATCTTGGAAGATAAAACCAATCTTTGAGCCGCGAACAGAACGCATCTGTTCAGGAGATAGACCTGAGACTTTTTCGCCATCCAGAAATACCTCGCCGCTAGCAATGCGGCCGGGAGGGCTCAGCAAATCGATCACAGCATTACCTACTGTTGATTTACCTGCACCAGACTCGCCTACAACACCAACAATCTCACCACGTTCAATACTGAACGAGAGTGATTTAACTGCGGCGTGAACTCCATGACGAGATGGGTATTCGATACGAAGATTTTTTACTTCTAAAAGTGACATTACCAGACCTCTACTGCTTTGGCAGCTTTCTGCCCTGTCTGCAAAATTGAATCCATTCTTACCAGAATATTGTTCTGATATTTTATACGGTTGACAATTTGGCAAATAATTCACAGAAAAGCAACAAAAATAGGATAAAAAGTCGACATCAAACGCTTAACAGGCAAAAGTATCACATAAATATTCACATAAGAAGCATATAGTAATAAAAATCAACATTATATTATCGGCGATAAATTCTCACAAACCCCATACAACTACTTACTTGTAGAGCTAAAATTATAGCTAAAAGCAGATCTCACTATTAGTCACTGAAAACAAATAATTATTCCAAAAAACAATTAACACTATAGAAACAAACTCTACATTTTACACTTTAAGCAAACAAAACAACTAGATAGGAATATATAAGCCAGATATTTAACCACCCACATAGCTACAGTAAATATAAAACAACAAACCTAAAAGCTTGATAAATTAGATGAGATTTTGAGGTATTTGACCGAAAGAAAGTTGTCAGATATAGCTCTTAGTGACCAAATCCGGGGCCAAGTTTCTCTTTTCACAAAATCCGTAGACCAAACACATTAATTTGTCGAATTATTGATCGGTAATTTTAGATAAAACTAGATATAGATCTTCGAGTTTAATAAGGCGAGTCTCTCTATGAAAAACCAAGAATCGAGAAAATCCAAGGTGGGATACCGGTATATGAATGAGGGGATCTTACTGAGGAGGTGCCAGGAGAGTGACCTAACTCAACTCGCTCCATGCCATCAGAAACAATAATTGAGAATACCAGTACGACAGATGTAAAAAAGCCCCACTCTTTCGACTGAGCTTTCTTAAAGGTGGTCGGTGAAGAGACATTCTTTGAACACCAGGCGAACCCCACTTGAGTTCCAATCGAGTGATCTACAGATGAAAAAAAGCCCCGTCATTTCTGACGGGGCTTCTTAAGGTGGTCGGTGAAGAGGGATTCGAACCCCCGACCCTCTGGTCCCAAACCAGATGCGCTACCAAGCTGCGCTATTCACCGAGACGTTTCGTTTGATTTATCAAACTGGGAACTTCAAAAAAGCTACCAAAATTAATGGGGTGGCTAACGAGATTCGAACTCGCGACCACCGGAATCACAATCCAGGGCTCTACCAACTGAGCTATAGCCACCACTAACTTTTTATATAACCGCTTAACAGCCATTATTGAAATAGTGGTCGGTGAAGAGGGATTCGAACCCCCGACCCTCTGGTCCCAAACCAGATGCGCTACCAAGCTGCGCTATTCACCGACTAGTTTTGTCTCGACTCAGGGAATATTAAGTCAACACAGGAAGCCTAGGCTACCATTATTTTTTAAAAGAAAGAATGGGGTGGCTAACGAGATTCGAACTCGCGACCACCGGAATCACAATCCAGGGCTCTACCAACTGAGCTATAGCCACCATTGTTTCTTTGTGCCAATTTTCACTTACCTAAGTAAGAGACCGGATGGCGCGCCTGAAAGGATTCGAACCTTCGGCCTTTGGCTCCGGAGGCCAACGCTCTATCCAGCTGAGCTACAGGCGCATGCCCTGTCGGCGGAGTGGAATAATACGTAGATCACCCAATGCCGTCTAGTACTTTTTTAACTTTTTTTTCTGTTTGGTCTCTTTTTCGACAGTTAATATGTGATAAACCCCTTATTTGAGTACTACAACCTGTCACAGCTTATAAGTTGTTGTTTATTGCAACAACTTATCGGGATATAATCACCCATTATTTACATTGGTTTAACAGTCGCTCTTTGCTGCTCAAATCAAAACACCCTTCCAACACTATAAATTGGTAAGCATGTACTTACCTTGGGAATGTAAAGTGAGTTTAATGGATATGTCTCGTCGAATTTTAAGCGTTGTCATCGCAGTTTTAACCTTTTCAACTGGCGCAATGGCTTCAGGCCTAAGCGAAGCAGAGCAAGATATAATTGCAGAACGCATCAAGCCAGTTGGTCAAGTATACCTAGTCGGCAGTGAGCCAGTAGCCGCAGAACCAACAGGCCCTCGCGACGGCGCAACCGTTTATGGTACTTTTTGTATCGCTTGTCACGCATCTGGCGTAAGTGGCGCACCTAAAAAAGGTGATGCGGGTGACTGGGGGCCTCGAATTGCTCAGGGTCGCGACATTCTAGCGGACCACGCAATCAACGGCTTCAATGCAATGCCAGCGAAAGGTTCATGTATGGATTGTTCAGACGACGAAATCAAAGATGCTATCGAGCACATGATTGCTGGTCTGTAATTAAAAATATCAAATTCAAAAAAGGTGACCTGATGGTCACCTTTTTTATTGTCTTTTATATAGTGCTAGTTAAGTAGAGCATTACTTCTTATTGAACATCGCACGAATGTTAGCAATGTGCGCCTGCCCTTTTTCCATTCTTTCTTCAGCGGATTGAGGTTTCTTGACGCTTTCCCACTCCACGTCATCATGCGGCAACTCATCAAGAAAGCGGCTTTGGGTTGGCTTGATCAATTCACCATACTGACGACGTTCACGACACTTAGTAAAAGTCAGCTCTTTTTGTGCGCGAGTTATACCCACGTACATTAAACGACGCTCTTCTTCTACATTGCCTTCATCAACGCTGGTTTGGTGAGGTAAAATGCCCTCTTCCGCTCCCATTAAAAATACATATGGAAACTCCAAGCCTTTCGATGCATGCAGTGTCATTAACTGAACTTGGTCAGCATCATCGTCATCTTCTCCACGTTCCATCATGTCGCGCAAAGTTAAGCGCTGAACGACTTCTCTTAGTGTTTTCTCTTCTTTATCATAATTGTCACCTTCTAAGTCAGCCACAATCCAACTATAAAGGTCAGAGACGTTTTTCATTCTCATTTCAGCGGCTTTCGGGCTCGTCGAGGTTTCGTATAACCAATCTTCATAGTTAATATCGCGTACCAAAGCACGAACCGCTTCCACGGTGTTACCACGCTCAGCGTTATCCGATATACGAACGATCCAATCACTGAAACGACGCAGATTTTCTAAACCACGGCCAGTCAATGTTTGCTCCAAGCCCATCTCAAAGCTGGCTTCAAATAGACTTTTGCCACGCATATTGGCGTAGCTGCCCAATTTCTCAAGCGTAACCGGGCCAATTTCGCGACGCGGCGTGTTTACAATACGTAGGAAGGCGTTGTCATCATCTGGGTTCACCAACACACGCAGGTAAGCCATGATGTCTTTTATCTCTGCTCTAGCGAAGAAAGAGGTGCCACCAGAGATCTTGTAAGGCACACGGTTTTGCATTAAGGCTTTTTCAATCAAGCGAGATTGGTGGTTACCTCGGTAAAGCACCGCATAATCTTTGTACTCTGTGCGGTTCAAAAACTTGTGTGCAATGATCTCACCGGTAATACGTTCGGCTTCGTGCTCTTCATTCTTGGCATTCAATACCTTGAGCTTTTCACCATCAGGGATCTCAGAGAACAGCGATTTCTCATACACGTGCGGGTTATTGGCGATCAAGATGTTCGCGGCACGCAAGATTCGGCTGGTTGAGCGATAGTTTTGCTCTAGCTTGATCAAACGCAGATTAGGGTAATCCTCACCAAGCAGCACCAAGTTTTGCGGTTTTGCGCCACGCCACGAGTAAATGGATTGGTCGTCATCACCTACTACCGTAAGACGTCCTCTTTCACCCACCAACAATCGCACCAATTCATATTGGCTGGTGTTGGTATCTTGGTATTCATCCACAAGTAGGTAGCGAATGCGCGACTGCCAACGTTCACGCACTTCTTGATTGGTTTTGAGTAGCAATACTGGCATCGCAATCAAATCATCAAAATCGAGTGCGTTATAGGCCTTCATCTGTTTTTGGTACATCTCAAAGCAGAAAGCAAACAACTGCTCTTGTTCGCCTTGAGCGCGCGCTTTCGCCTGTTCTGGCGTCAGCATGTCGTTTTTCCAGTTCGAAATGGTACTCATCAATGCGCGCAGCAGATCCTTATCACCATCGATCTGCCTTTCTGTTAGCTCTTTTAATAGCGCTAACTGGTCTTGGTCATCAAACAGAGAGAAACCCGCTTTCAGACCCAGCGCTTTATATTCACGACGAATAATTGTTAAACCCATGGTATGAAATGTTGAAACGATCAGACCTTTTGATTCATTTTTACCTAGGGTTTGTCCAACACGCTCTTTCATTTCGCGAGCCGCTTTATTGGTAAAAGTGACCGCTGCAATATTACGAGCTTTGTAGCCACACTCTTGAACCAAGTAAGCAATCTTATTGGTGATAACACGTGTTTTGCCTGATCCTGCACCCGCTAATACTAAGCAGGGGCCTGAAACATACTTCACGGCTTCATCTTGTCTTGGGTTCAGTTTCATTGGGTTCTCAATTTGGTCTAGAGGTGCGAATTAAATTGCGCGTCTATAATAATGCTGCAATAGCATGATTGCTATGCTCTCTTATATAAGATTTTTACGTTATTTGTGCAAAATTTTGTTGCACACGTGTATAGTTATCAGGCTACAATGAATGAACGTTCATTCATCGGTGATGGAAAATGACAGCTCATACACCTCAGGATAAACGCCAACAAATACTTTCTGCCGCTGAAAAGCTAATTGCAGAGGTCGGCTTTCAAGGCCTCTCAATGCAAAAATTAGCGAAAGAAGCAGGAGTAGCTGCAGGCACTATCTACCGCTACTTCGATGATAAAGACCACTTGATAGATGATGTTCGAGTGCTCGTAACTCAACGAGTAGCGGATGCTGTTCAAAAAGGGGTTAATGATTCGGATCCAATAAAGCAACGCTATAGAACCATGTGGTTAAACATATGGAGCTTATCGGGAACGAATTTAGCCGCGATTAAAAATCAGGTTCAATATGACTCTTTACCCGTGACAAATAGCCAAGACTTCAGGGAACTAGAACGTAAAATGTTTGCCCAAGTTGAGCTGCTATTTAATGAGGGCAAAGAGCGAGGGTTATTTAAACCACTTGATAATGAAGTATTAAGTGGCTTGAGCTTAGCAGCTAGTGTCTCGCTAGCACGTAAGCATTCTTTAGGATTTTACCAACTCGACGAGGCTGCACTAGAAGCGGCAATAGAAGCCTGTTGGGATGCAATAATTAAACACTAGATTGGAGTTTTGACCATAATGAAAAAGTGGACTTTCTTCATGTTACTCATCGCTGTACTGCTTTTCGGCAGCGTTATTGGGTTTAACATGTTCAAACAACAAAAAATTGCTGAGTTTATGGCCAACCGTCCTGAGCCAGAGTTTCCAGTAACGGTAACTGAAGTTCAGCCGATCGACTGGGTTCCGGTGATTGAGGCAATCGGCTTCATTGAACCAAACCAAGGTGTCACTCTAGCAAACGAAACCAGTGGTGTTATCGATCAAATTTCCTTCGAGTCAGGTACTGAAGTTAAGAGTGGTCAGCAACTGGTTCGTCTTGACTCTGGTGTGGAAAAAGCAAACCTAAAGAGCTCTGAAGCTCGTTTGCCTGCTGCTAAAGCAAAATACAAGCGCTACCAAGGTCTATTCAAAAAAGGCTCTATCTCTAAAGAAGCATACGATGAAGCAGAAGCGAACTACTTCTCTCTCTCTGCTGATATTGAAAGCCTAAAAGCATCGATTGAACGTCGTGAAATCCGCGCACCGTTTGATGGTAAGGTTGGTATTCGTAATGTGTACTTAGGTCAATACCTGCAATCGGGTACGGATATTGTTCGCTTAGAAGACACCAGTGTCATGCGCCTGCGCTTCACGGTTTCTCAAACTGATATCTCTCGCATCAACGTTGGCCAAGCGATCGACATCTTTGTTGATGCTTATCCTGAAACACCTTTTGAAGGCTCTATCAGTGCTATTGAACCTGCAGTAAGCATCCAAAGTGGTCTTATTCAAGTTCAGGCAGACATTCCAAACAATGATGGCAAGCTTCGTAGCGGCATGTTCGCTCGCGCTAACATCATTTTACCTAAATTAGAGAACCAAGTAGCTCTGCCTCAAACAGCCATTACTTTTACTCTATACGGTGACAATGTTTATATCATAACGGAAGAAGATGGGGTTCAACGTGTTGCTCAACATGTTGTAAAAGTAGGCGAACGTACCGCTGATATCGCTCATATTCTTGAGGGTGTGAAAGCCGGTGATACGGTTGTCACTTCAGGCCAAGTACGTCTAAGTAATGGTGCCAAAGTTAAGATTGTTGAAAGTGATGCCATCACTCCACCATCTGAAACACCTAAGCTGTAACTGGAGGCACAATGCGCTTTACTGATGTTTTTATTAAACGTCCAGTTCTAGCGGTATCCATCAGCTTTTTGATTGCGCTGCTTGGCTTACAAGCAATCTTCAAAATGCAGGTGCGTGAATACCCTGAAATGACGAATACCGTCGTAACCGTTACTACGAGTTACTACGGTGCAAGTGCCGATCTTATCCAAGGCTTTATCACCCAGCCCCTCGAACAGGCTGTGGCTCAAGCGGATAATATCGACTATATGACCTCTTCTTCTGTTCTCGGTAGTTCAACGATTACCGTGAACATGAAGCTGAACACCGACCCGAATGCAGCGCTGTCTGACATACTGGCCAAGACGAACTCGGTTCGTTCGCAGCTTCCAAAAGAAGCCGAAGACCCAACTGTAACTATGTCTACCGGTTCAACGACGGCGGTCCTCTACATTGGTTTTACCAGTGATGAGTTAGTATCGAGCCAAATTACCGATTATCTAGAGCGTGTTATCAACCCGCAGCTATTTACGGTAAACGGCGTATCTAAAGTTGACCTATATGGTGGTATGAAATACGCACTACGCGTATGGCTAGACCCCTCAAAAATGGCAGCGGTTAGCCTAACTGCATCTGATGTGATGACGGTACTGAACGCTAACAACTACCAATCAGCTACGGGTCAAGCGACTGGTGAGTTCGTGCTTTATAACGGCAGTGCAGATACTCAGGTATCAAACACTGAAGAATTAGAGAACCTAGTAGTGAAGAGCGGTGAAGGTGAGATCATTCGTCTATCCGACATCGCTAAGGTCTCTTTAGAGAAAAGCCACGATATTTACCGAGCAAGTGCCAACGGTCGAGAAGCAGTTGTTGCAGCGATTAACGCGGCACCAAGTGCTAACCCAATCAATATTGCAGCCGATGTACTTGAGCTTCTTCCTCAGTTAGAGAAGAACCTGCCAAGCAACATATCAATGAACGTGATGTATGACTCGACCATTGCGATTAATGAGTCTATTCAAGAAGTTATCAAAACTATTCTTGAGGCTGCCTTAATTGTATTGATCGTTATTACCTTGTTCCTTGGTTCATTCCGTGCAGTTCTTATTCCTATCGTTACTATCCCACTATCACTTATTGGTGTGGCAATGGTAATGCAAGCAATGGGCTTCTCGTGGAACCTGATGACACTACTGGCCATGGTACTCGCCATCGGTCTAGTGGTAGATGATGCGATCGTAGTACTCGAAAACGTTGACCGGCATATCAAGCTCGGGGAATCTCCTTTCCGAGCTGCCATTATCGGTACCCGTGAAATTGCGGTTCCCGTTATCGCGATGACACTAACGCTAGGTGCGGTATACGCTCCTATCGCTATGATGGGTGGTATTACAGGCTCGTTGTTTAAAGAGTTTGCATTAACCCTGGCTGGTTCGGTTTTTGTATCGGGTATCGTGGCACTGACGCTATCGCCTATGATGTGTTCAAAAATGCTAAAAGCTCATGCAGAACCAAGCAAATTTGAACTAAAAGTACATAGCGTATTGGATGGTATGACTAACCGCTACGAGCGTATGCTTGGTGCGGTTATGCAACATCGTCCAGTGTTCATTGGCTTTGCTATCATCGTATTTGCAAGTTTGCCGTTGTTGTTCAAGTTCATCCCGAGTGAGTTAGCACCTTCAGAAGATAAAGGTGTAATCATGTTGATGGGTACAGCACCATCGAATGCGAACTTAGACTTCATGCAAAATACCATGAATAGCGTAAACACCATTCTTTCTGACCAGCCAGAAGTCGCTTACGCACAAGTGTTTACAGGTGTACCAAATGCAAACCAAGCCTTTGGTATCGCATCGATGGTTCCTTGGAGCGAACGTGAAGCAAGCCAGTCTGAAGTAACAAACCGTGTTGGTAATTTGGTGAAAGATGTCCCTGGTATGGCCGTAACAGCCTTCCAAATGCCAGAACTTCCAGGTGCAGGGTCAGGCCTTCCTGTTCAGTTTGTTATTACCACACCGAACAGCTTCGAGAGCCTATTCCAAATTACAACAGAGATCTTAGCCGAAGTATCTACTAACCCGCTGTTCGTTTATTCAGATCTTGATTTGAACTACGACTCAGCAACGATGAAGATCCATATCGACAAAGACAAAGCGGGGGCTTACGGCGTGACCATGCAAGACATTGGTATCACTTTAGGTACTATGATGTCTGATGGTTACGTAAACCGTATCGACTTGAATGGTCGTTCTTACGAGGTTATCCCTCAAGTTGAACGTAAGTTCCGTCTAAACCCAGAATCGATGAACAACTACTACGTGCGTGCAGCAGACGGAAACGCTGTACCTCTAGGCAGTTTGATTACGATTGATGTTGTGGCAGAGCCTCGTTCTCTTCCTCACTTCAACCAATTGAACTCAGCTACGATTGGTGCAGTACCTGCTCCAGGCGCTGCAATGGGTGATGCAATTGCATGGTTTGAAGACACGGCAGCGAATAAGCTTCCAAGTGGCTACAACCACGATTACATGGGTGAAGCACGTCAATACGTAACAGAAGGTAGCGCACTTTACGCAACCTTTGGTTTAGCTTTGGCTATCATCTTCTTGGTATTGGCGATTCAGTTCGAATCTCTGAAAGATCCATTGGTTATCATGGTATCTGTACCACTTGCGATTTGTGGTGCCCTAATCGCTCTGGCTTGGGGTGCTGCAACCATGAACATCTACTCACAAGTAGGTCTCATAACCTTGGTTGGCTTGATTACCAAACACGGTATCTTGATCTGTGAAGTAGCGAAAGAAGAGCAACTACACAATGGCAAGACGCGTATTGAAGCCGTTATGGAAGCGGCGAAGGTTCGTCTTCGTCCAATCCTAATGACGACTGCTGCGATGATTGCGGGTCTAATCCCACTGATGTATGCAACGGGTGCAGGTGCGGCTCAACGTTTCAGTATCGGTATTGTAATCGTTGCTGGTCTAGCGATTGGTACATTGTTTACCTTGTTTGTACTGCCAGTGATTTACAGTTACTTGGCTGAAAAGCACAAACCTCTACCTGTATTTGTTGAAGACAAAGATCTAGAAAAGCTAGCTCGTGTCGATGAAGCAAAGGCTGCGCAGAGAGGATTCGCTGACAATAAGTAATCGCTAAGTCGTAAAACAATGAAAAAGGCTACTTCGGTGGCCTTTTTTTATACGCGATAGGCGACATCTCAGGTGTGATTAAATAGAATAGTGATAAATAGTCAGGAGTTTAATTGATATGTTTGATCCAAAAAAACTAGAGCAAATTGCTAAGCAGATCCACGACTCTATGCCTCAGCCAGTGAAAGAACTGGGTTCAGACGTAGACCAAAAGGTTCGCCAAGTTATCCAAGGCCAACTGAATAAGCTAGACGTTGTCAGCCGTGAAGAGTTTGATGTTCAAACACAGGTGCTGCTGCGCACTCGTCAAAAGCTGACGGAAATGGAACAGAAGCTAGCTGAACTAGAAGATAAGCTTGCTGACAAGTAAGCATTCAAGCGAGAAGATATATGAAGGGTTGACGTGAGAACGTCAGCCCTTTTTTATGCGGACGAGAACTCAAATAATGAATAGTTTCCTGACCACGTTCCTTCGTCACTTTCGGGAATGACTTAGCTTGAAAGCCATCATTCTCTGGTACGCGAAGCATTCTCGATACCGCCCCTTGAAAAGCAAAAAGGCTTGGTCAACGGCGACCAAGCCTTTTTATTAGATGTTGTGTTGCTGAATAATGGCTCCAACCTATAAGGAGCTAGTGATACTGCTTTGCTTTTTCTACAAGTTTATCAGTATCTAAGCGACGAATTAACCACCTACAGCGATACGCTTCATGTCGCTCATGTAGCTACGTAGCTCTTCACCAATGTACTCTACAGGGTGGTTACGGATAGCTTCGTTTACTTCAATCAGCTTAGCGTTATCTACTTGGTTAGATGTTTCACCTAGACCGCGACCGATTACGTCCGTTGCAACTGAAGGCATGAACTGCTCGCGTAGTAGCGGTGTTGCTACGTTTGCGAATAGGTAGTTACCGTACTCAGCAGTATCAGAGATTACAACGTTCATTTCGTACAGACGCTTACGAGCAACTGTGTTTGCAATTAATGGAAGCTCATGTAGAGATTCGTAGTAAGCAGACTCATCGATGATACCTGATGCCGTCATAGCTTCGAATGCGAGCTCAACACCGGCACGAACCATAGCAACCATTAGGATACCGTTGTCGAAGTACTCTTGCTCTGAGATTTCTACGTCAGAAGCTGGGTAGTTTTCGAATGCCGTTTCGCCTGTCTCTTCACGCCAGCCTAGTAGGTTCACATCATCGTTCGCCCAGTCAGCCATCATAGTGCTAGAGAAGTGACCAGAAATGATGTCATCCATGTGCTTGTTGTAAAGCGGACGCATTAGATCTTTCAGCTCTTCAGAAAGCTCAAACGCTTTAACTTTAGCAGGGTTAGATAGACGATCCATCATGTGAGTGACACCACCGAACTTAAGTGCTTCGGTAATCGTTTCCCAACCGTATTGTAGAAGTTTCCCTGCATAGCCTGGTTCGATACCATCGGCAATCATCTTCTCGTAAGATACGATAGAACCTGCTTGTAGCATGCCACATAGAATGGTTTGCTCACCCATAAGGTCAGATTTAACTTCCGCTACGAATGAAGATTCTAGACAACCAGCACGGTGACCACCTGTACCAGCAGCCCAAGCTTTAGCGATATCCCAGCCTTCGCCCTTAGGGTCATTTTCTGGGTGAACCGCGATCAATGTTGGAACACCGAAGCCACGCTTGTACTCTTCACGTACTTCAGAGCCTGGGCACTTAGGTGCAACCATTACAACGGTAAGGTCAGCACGTAATTGCATGCCTTCTTCAACAACGTTGAAACCATGAGAGTAACCAAGAGCAGCACCTTGTTTCATTAGAGGCATTACTGTCTCAACAACATTAGTGTGTTGCTTATCAGGAGTAAGGTTAATCACTAGGTCTGCTTGAGGGATTAACGTTTCGTAGCTACCAACTGCAAAGCCGTTTTCGTCAGCGTTCTTGAATGATTGACGCTTCTCATCAATTGCCGCTTGGCGTAGAGCGTAAGATACATCTAGACCAGAATCACGCATGTTTAGACCTTGGTTCAGGCCTTGAGCACCACAGCCAACAATGACGATCTTCTTACCTTCAAGGTATTCAGCTTCAGTCGTAAATTCTTCACGATCCATGAAACGGCAGCGACCTAATTGGTCTAGTTGCTCACGAAGGTTTAATGTATTGAAATAGTTAGCCATTGTAGGGCACTCCTTTAAAAATAAGTCCGTAAGGTCGATATCTCTCTATCGAATGACTTCATACTAAAACAGACACTCCGTTGCTGAAAGTGATATATTCACAATTAGTCATTGCAATAAATGCAACATGGAAACGATCGCAGAACATGAACATAAAGTCTCTACAATTATTTATACATTTATGTGATAGCAAGAGTTTCAGCAAAACCGCTGCTGCTATGCACGTCAGTCCTTCAGCGCTGAGTCGTCAAATACAAAAGCTTGAGGAAGAAACAGGGCAAGAACTGCTTATCAGGGATAACCGCAGTGTTGATCTCACTCCAGCAGGCAAACACTTACTGCCTGTCGCATTGAACATTGTTGGGGAATGGCAGCAATACAACCTTCACTTAAAGGGTGGCGAACAGGAGCTGAAAGGTGAAATACGTATATTTTGTTCCGTGACAGCAAGCTACAGTCATCTCCCAGAGCTCATTACTGAATTCAGAGCCATTCATCCATATATTGAATTCAAACTTTCTACAGGTGACCCAGCTCAATCTATCGATAAGATCCTAAATGACGAAGCGGATATTGCGATCTCGGCGAAGCCAGACATCCTTCCTTCAAGATTAGAATTCGAAACCATCAGTGATATTCCACTATCAGTTATTATTCCATCCGGTGTCAGTAGCTTTAGCCAACAAATTCAATCTGACAAACCTAACTGGAATGCAATACCTTTTATTATCCCTGAAGCGGGTACAGCGCGTGACCGAGCCAATACATGGTTCAAAAAAATGAAGATAAAGCCCAATATTTACGCTCAGGTGTCAGGCCATGAGGCGATTGTAAGTATGGTTGCACTGGGTTGTGGAGTGGGTATTGCGCCTGATGTTGTAATTAACAACAGCCCAGTAAGAGATAAAGTCGCTCGCTTAAAGATAGAGCCAATCAAGCCTTTTGAATTAGGAGTTTGCTGTAAACGATCTCAACTTGAGAACCCTCTGATCAGAGCATTCTGGCAGGTTGCAGAAGGGAAATATTTAACGGACTAGCAATAATAGCTATCTATCAATACGCAAAAAGAGAAGAGCACATCAGTGCTCTTCTCTTTTTTATTTCTTAAATTTCAGATAATAAAAAAGCCCGCTGATTTCTCAGCGGGCTTTT